>NZ_JBEOVJ010000008.1:0-178982 GCF_040295435.1 Streptomyces sp. NPDC002809 | reverse complement strand
AGGCCGCCGCCGACCTGGAACTCATCCGCAGCGGAGGGTTCGAGGCCGACCGGCTGCACCCGCTGGTCCCCCGCACCCCTTCTACCCCTTCGCCGCCGTGCGGTACGTGCACACCTGCACGCCCGCTCCACTCGTGGTGTGCGAGACCAGTTCCAGTGTGCGCAGGCCGCCGTCCGCCGGGAAGATCGACTTTCCCCCGCCGAGCAGCACCGGCATGATCACCAGCCGGAGTTCGTCGACGAGGTCCTCGCTCAGCAGGCTGCGTACGAGGGTGGGGCTGCCCATGACCAGCAGGTTCCCGCCGTCCTTCTCGCGCAGTTCCCGGATCCGTCCCGCGAACTCCTCGCCGGGGATGCGCTCGGTGTTGTTCCACGTCAGGTCGTCGTCGCCCAGGGTGTCGGTCACGACGTACTTCCCGATCGCGTTCATCCGGTCGGCGAAGGGGTCCCCGGCCCGCTCGGGCCATGCCCCGGCCATCGTCTGCCAGGTGCGGCGGCCGAAGAGCAGCGCCTCGGCCGAGCTCATCGCACTGTCGAACGCGCCGCCCACCACCTCCGGGTCGAAGAAGGGGTGCGACCAGCCGCCGTGGGCGAAGCCGCCGTCCGTGTCCTCCTCGGCACCGCCCGGCGCCTGCACGACGCCGTCCAGGCTGATGAACTCGCTGATGACGATGCGCATGTGACTCTCTCCTCGTGGACCGCGGATCAGGTGTACGGGAAGTGAGACTGCCACGCCGCCCGGAAGTCATCGCGATCACTCGCCGTCATCGCGCGGGAAGGCCCGATCGGGCGCCGGACGGACCCGGCCTCCCGAGCAGCCTCGGCCGCCCTTGCCGGCCTTTTCCAACAGGTGCGGGTCCGGCAACAGTTGCCTACGGTTTCTTTCCGCCAAACGGAGTTGATCTCGGTAGGCCACGGGGGGATCCTTCATGCCGACGGACACGCCAAAGCCTGGAGGCACATCCATGAGACCGACCCGCGCTGCGCTGCTGATCGCCGCAGCCGCTCTGACGCCCGCCCTCCTGTTCACCGCACCGGCCTTCGCCGCGTCCACGCCGGCCACCACCGCCGCGTCCACCACGCCCGTCACCCCCACGCCGGCGACGGCCTGCCCGGCCACGCCGTCCGACTCCGGCACCCCTGTCGACGAGATGACGGAGGACGAACTCCGGGCCGCGATCCAGGACATCCTCGCGGACGCGAACGCCGGCCGGGGTGTCCTGCGCGAGGCGAACGAGGCCCTGAGCGGCACGGTGGACGCCATGCGCGCCTTCCTGGAGACGGGCTGTCGCACGGCCCAGGCCGAGGACGACACCGTCACCGTCTTCCGCATCCTCGGCGTGGCCACGCAGAACGGTGACAAGAGGGTGATCAAGGAGGTCAACGACCTCCTGGACGCCCGCACCCCCGAAGCCCTGCGCACCTTCCTGGAGACGGGGTACCGCCTCGCCCAGGCCGAGGACGACTCCGTCGCCGTTGCCCGCATCCTCTTCCTGGCCACGCAGAACGGCGACAAGAGGGTCATCAAGGAGGCCGGCGCCACCCTCGACGCCGGTACCCCCGAAGCCCTGAGCTCCTTCCGGTGGACGGGGTACCGCCTCGCCCAGGCCGAGGACGACTCGGTCTACATCGTCCGCATGCTGGCGAACCCCGATATCAGCGACGCCATGTACGACGCGATCCAGGCGGTCCTCGACGACGGCAGCCCCGAGGCCCTTCGGCACTTCCGGACGGTCGGCCAGTACGAGATCGACGGCTGACCTCAGCCGCAGGAGCGGGCCCCGAGCCCCCACCACCGGTCCGTGGACCGGTGGTGGGGGCTCGGCCGGGCCCGTCCTCGCGGGGCACTTCACCGCGTACGCGGAAAAGCCCCGGCCCGTCCTCAGAAGCCGCCGCCCCCGAAATCCCCGCCGCCGCCGAAGCCGCCGCCGTCGCCGAACCCGCCGCCTCCACCGTCGCCGAATCCGCCGCCGCCGAAGCCGGACGAGTCGAAGTCGGAGCCGGAGAAGTCACCGCCGCCGAAGTCGCCGCCCGAGCCGAAGTCGCCGCCGCCGTACTCCGCCGCGTACGCCGGGGTGGAGAGCATCGAGCCGAGCATCGTGCCGACCAGCAGGCCCGGGAGCAGGCCACCGCCGAAGTAGCCGCCCGCCCAGGGGCCGTAGGCCGGACCGGCCTCCCAGTAGGGGCGCCTGCTGCCGTCGCCCATGTCGACGGTGCGGCTCATCGGGTCCTCGCCGTCGCGCACCCGTATCTCGTCGGCGCCGCAGACCGGGACCTCGCGGGCCGTGCCGCCCGACGGGGCCCACTGGACGTCGGCGACCGAGGGGCCGTGGCGCGGGTCGAAGAAGCAGGGCGGGCGGCGGGCGGGGAGTTCACCGCCGGTGCGGCGGGCGTCCAGGACGGCGAGCGAGTAGCGCCCGTCCTCCAGCGCCTGGGTCACCCCGCGCACGTCCGAGGGGTGCCGCGCGTGCTCCATCCGGGATTTCGCGCTCTCGTAGGAGTCGAGGGCGCGTTCGTAGTCCGCGCGCATCGTGTCGTCGGCGCCCGCCTCCGCGGGGTGGAAGTCGAGCCGGTCCAGGGTCTCCCCGTACGCCGTGATGTCCTCGTCGACGACGACCCGGAGCTTGTCCAGGGCGGCCTGTTCCTCGGCCTCCTTGCGCTTCCGGTTGCGGCGCACGATCGTGTACGCCCCCGCGCCGCCGAGGACCACCACCGCGCCGACCGCGATCAGGCCGGCGGTGGCCGAGCTGCTGCCGGAGGACGTGCCGCTCCAGGAGCTGGGGGCGCTGCCCCGAGCCTGTTCGACGGCCCGGTCGACGAACGCGTTCAGCTGGGTCGCGGCGGACGTGTCCGCGCCGGGTGCCTTCACGGCCGCGGTGAGGTTCTGGACCGCCTGCTGGGACATCACCTGCGGGTCGGCGCCGGCGTTGAAGCCGTCGCCGAGACGGATCGCGTAGACGCCGGTGATACCGGTGTCGGTGCGCAGGGTGCGGAGCACGCTGTCCTCGGGGAAGGCGGAGGTCTGCGGCAGCACGGCCACGAAGACCGGCTTGTCGGCGTCCTTGATCTTCTTCGTCAGGGCGTCGGCCTGGTTCCGGGAGAGCTGGCCGGCCGCTGCCGGATCGACGTACACCGGGCTCCTGCGCAGCGCCTGGGCGACGTCGTCGACCGTGGTTGCGCCAGTCGCGGCCGGTGCGGCGGGGGCCAGGAGCAGCGCGGCCGCCGACAGCAGGAGGAGAAGCCCCGCCAGGAACGCCGGGACCAGGAAGTTCGGGAACGGTCTGTTCCGCATACTTCGAAGCTAACCCACATGGGTGAGAAATGCGTTGCGGGCGGGTGGGCGGAATCTGCGCCGCCCACCCGCCCGCACCGTCGGTCAGGCGGCCCGGTACGCCGCCCTCAGCTTCGCCACCGCGCCGGTCAGGTCACCGGTGAGCAGCAGGTGGTCCGCATCGGCGAACGGCTTGGACACCGCTTCCGTCAGCTTTCCGTCGATCTTCTGCTGGACCAGCAGCCGGGCCTGGCCGACGATGGTGCGGCCCACGTCCGTCCGGCCGAGGCCGGTCTTCTCCGCGACCTGGGCGGCCAGCGCGAGTGCGCCGAGCGTGAGCTCGCCGCCGGCGGGGGGCTTCTTCAGCGTGGTGAGGCCCCAGCCGTACGGGAACTGCGGGTCGTACGCCGCGTCGCCCACGTTGACCGGCAGCTGTGACTCGGACTTCGGCCAGGTGACCGGCAGCTGACCGGTGAAGGCGCGCTTGCCGAAGAGCACGTCGGCCACGCCGTCGCCCTCGGTGCCCGGCAGCCAGGAGGCCACCAGGGCGTCGATGCCGTCGAGCCGGTCGCCGATGAGCTGCGGGCGGCCCGAGACGATCAGGACGGCGCACTTCATCGCGGCGCAGACCTTGTCGACCGCTGCCTTGTCGGCGGCGGACAGCTCCAGGTCGTGGCCGTTGCCGACGTCGCCGATGCCCTCCGCGTACGGGGTCTCGCCGACGACCACGACGCCGACGTCGTAACCGTCCGTGGCGGCCGATGCGTCCTTGGAGTACGTGACCGAGTCGGCGTCCTTCTTCATGGCCGACAGGATCGTGGTGCCCGGGGTGATGTTGCCGGACGAGCCCTGCCAGCTGACGGTCCAGCCGCCGGCCTGGTTGCCGATGTCGTCGGCGTTGGAGCCGGCGACGTACACCTTCTGCGTGGACTTCAGCGGCAGCACACCGCCGTCGTTCTTCAGCAGCACCTGGGACTTGGCGGCGGCCTCGCGGGCCACGGCGCGGTGCTCGGCCGAGCCCACCTTGTCGAGGTTGGACGTGTCGGCGTACGGCTTCTCGAAGAGGCCCAGCCTGAACTTCTGCGTCAGGATGCGGGACACCGCGTCATCGATCCGGGCCTGGGTGATGCGGCCCGCGGTGACCTCGTCCTGGAGCGTCCTCGTGAAGTCCTTGTACGCCGTCGGCACCATGATCATGTCGAGTCCGGCGTTGATCGAGGTGCGGACGTCGCTCGCGTAGTCGCCGGGGATCTGGTCGATCGCCTGCCAGTCGCTGATGACGAAGCCCTCGAAGCCCATCCGGTCCTTCAGCACACCGTTGATCATCTCGGCGTTGGCGTGCATCTTCACCGGGCCCTCGTCGTCCCCGAGGATGTCGAGCGAGGAGTACGACGGCATGACCGTGCCGACACCGCGCTTGACGGCTTCGGTGAACGGGGCGAGGTGGACGGCTTCGAGTTCCTCCCGGGTGACCTTGGTGACGCCCTGGTCGATGGGGTAGGAACCGGTGGTCGAGGAGCCGTACTCCGTGCCGCCGTCGCCGACGTAGTGCTTGGCGGTGGCCAGCACCTTGTCGTTGCGGTCCAGGTCCTTGCCGGACGCGGCGCCCTGCATGCCCTGGATCACCGTCTCCAGGGACTCCACGAGTGCCGGGTCCTCCCCGTACGCCTCGTAGGCGCGGCCCCAGCGGTCGTCGCGCGAGACGCAGAGGCAGGGGGCGAAGTCCCACGGGATGCCGGTGGCGCGCACCTCGTTCGCGGTGACGGCGCCGGTCTTCTCGACGGTCTTCGGGTCGCGGGTCGCGCCGAGGCCGACGTTGTGCGGCATGATCGTCGAGCCGATCACGTTGTTGTGGCCGTGCACCGCGTCCACGCCGTAGATCAGCGGGATCTGGAAGCGGGTCGCCTGGGCGCGCAGCTGGTAGGCGTCGACCATCTTCGCCCAGGCCGCGGCCGTGTTGGGCGTGGGTACGGAGCCGCCGCCGGAGAGCAGCGAGCCGAGGTCGTACGTGGCGATGTCGCCCTGCGAGGCTAGCGCGTTGCGCTCCGCCTGCGTCATCTGGCCGGCCTTCTCGGCGGGCGACATCCGGGCGAGCAGGTCGGCGACCCGCTGCTTCACCGGCAGCTTCGGGTTCTGGTAGGGCAGCCCGTGGGCGTCGATGACGACCTGCGGGTTCTCCTTCGGCGGCTTGGCTCCGGTGACGGTGAGTTCGAGCGGGACCGTCTTCGCGGACGCGGCCCCCGCGATCTTCCGCGTGGTGACGGAGACCCGGTGCGTGGTGCCGGAGGCGGTGCCCGCGGGGAAGGTGTACGTGCCGCTGACCGGCGTGTAGTCGGTGCCGGACGCCCCGCTGCCGCCCTTGGTCTCGTACGCGACGGTGACGGGCTCGTCCAGCGGGAGCGAACCGGTGGTGGCGACGGAGAGGTCGATGTCGGCGGTGGCGCCCTGCTTGACGGGGTGCACGGCCGCGTCGGTGACGACGCTCGCCTTCAGTGCCGCGTCGGCCTTCCCGTACAGCTCCATGCCGTCGATGGCGAACCTGCCGGGGGCGCCGGGCGGCAGGGTGAGGGCGTAGCCCCACATCTCGTCGAGGCCGAGCACCTGGTCGATGCCGCCGACGGGCTGGTAGTCGCCGCGGTAGGTGAAGTCGGCGAACGGGATCTCGACCTGGTGCCAGCCCTCCCAGTCGTCGGTGAAGGAGGTGGTCCAGAGCTCGGAGGCCTCGCCGTGGGCGCCGCCGTCCTTGATCTCGAAGCTGATCTTCCTGCCCGAACCGGGCGGCAGGGGCGCGGTGTTCTGGCCGTACCACCAGAAGCGGATGCCCTTGTGGGCGGACCAGTCGTGGGCGGGCTGGTCGGCGGCGTAGTCGTGGCTGAGGCCGCCGTAGCCGCTGATGTCGAAGGTGCCTTCGAGGACCTTGGTGCCCTCGGGGGCGTCCGCGCGCTCCTCGATGGACAGGGTGGGCGGGTCGTCGGCGTCGCCGCCCCAGGTGAAGATGCCCTCGGCGGGCTGGTTCGCGAAGGGGACCTCGCCCTCGAAGCGGTCGATGGCGACGGGTGCCGGTTCGTCGGCTGCGGCGGGCGCCGCCGCGCTGGGAACGGCCCCGGCGAGCAGGCCGGCGAGGACGGTGGCGGCGGCCAGTGCGGCTGTCGCGGGTCTCGCCCGGTGACGGGTGCGCGGTGGCATGTGCGGCTCCTCGGTGCGGTGGCCGCGCGCGGCTCGGGGGTGCGGATGCCGTGCCGCGCGCGGGGTGCGGGTGTGACCTGGAGGTGCGGGGGTTCTGTTACTTCTGGGGGGGGTGGTGGTCCTGTTACTTCTGGGGGGGGCGGTCCTGTTATTTCTTCTGCTCGACGCGGACCCAGTCGATCTCCGCCTTGACGCCGCCCCGGGCGATGCGGTCGACGCTGGACTGCGGCAGGCCCCAGTAGGGCGTGGTGACCTTGTTCCAGCCTGCGGGATACGCGCCGCCGAGGGCCAGGTTGAGGATCACGTACTGGTTGTGGTCGTAGACCCACTGGCCGCGGGTGGACTCCAGCTTCTGGCGGGAGGTCGTCTGGACGACCCGGTCGTCGACGGTGAACGTCATGCCTTCGGGCGTCCACTCGACGCCGTAGGTGTGCCACTCGTCGGCGCGGCCGCCGTTCGGGTAGGTCTGCTGCCTGCCGATGTTGCCGTCGGCCGAGTAGCCGGGGCCGTGCAGGGCGGAGCTGGTCCAGTCGCCGTAGCCGATGTTCTCCATGATGTCCGTCTCGCCCGAGCCGGGCCAGGAGACGGACGGGTCGTCGACGTTGCTGCCCAGCATCCAGAAGGCGGGCCAGAAGCCGTCACCGACCGGCAGCTTCATGCGGGCGCTGACCTTGCCGTAGGTGAAGTCGAACCTGGTGTTGGTGTCGACCCGGCCGGAGGTGAAGTCGAAGGTGCCGTTGGGCGTCGGGGTGCAGCCCTTGCAGTACTTCGACTCCAGGACGAGGGCGCCGTTCTCGGTGCGGATGTTGTCCGTCGAGTCGACGTAGGCCTGCGATTCCCCGTTGACGGGGCCCATCTCCGTACCGGTGCGCACCACCCGCCACTTGGAGCGGTCCAGGCCCGAGCCGGTGAAGTCGTCGAAGAACGTGGTGCTGTACGCGCCGCCGGGGTTCTTGGGCAGGGCCGGGTAGGCGGCGTCCGCGCTGCCTCCGGTGCCCCAGACCTGGAACTCGTAGAGGGAGTAGCCGAACTGGGCGGTGGCGGGCGCGGGGTTGTAGAAGGAGCGGCGCTCCACTCCCAGCATCCGGACGTAACGGCCGGTCGCCGGAGTGGGCAGGGTGACGGTGTCGTGGCGGCCGGCCGCCTCGCCCGGCGCCTTCACATCGGCGCGGCGGGCGGCGACGTCGGCGGCGGAGGGCTGGTGGACGGTGCGCCAGGTGCGGTTGTCGTCGGAGACCTGGATCCGGTAGTCGACGGCGTAGGCCGCCTCCCAGTACAGGTCGACGGTGTCGATGGTGGAGGTGGCTCCGAGGTCGACGCCGACCCAGCGGTCCGCGTTCCAGTCGCTGGACCAGCGCGACTGGTCCGCCTTGAGGTCGGCCGGCCGGCCGCCGTCGGTGACGAAGGCCGGTGAATTGCCCGCGTGCTGGTAGAGGTTGCCGTACGCGGGGTGGTTCAGGGCGAGGTTGGTACGGGTCGTGGAGGCGGGGGCCTGTTCCCCTCCGTACACCTTGAAGGAGTAGAGGGAGTAGCCCCAGGAGGTGGCGCGCTGGATGCCGCGCATCCGGACGTAGCGGCCGGTGGCCTCCTGGGGGTAGGTGTGCGCGGTGACGGTTCCGCCGGTGCCGTCGTCCTCGGTGTAGAAGGCGGTCCAGTCGGTGCCGTTCCTCGACACCTCCAGGACGTACTTCTTGCCGTAGGCGGCCTCCCAGTCCAGGGTGACCCGGCCGATCCGGATGACCGAGCCGAGGTCGACCCGGATCCAGGCGTCGTCGGCGAAATTGCTGGCCCAGCGGGTGGCGCCGTCGCCGTCCGCGGCGGCCCCGGGTCCTGTGGCGTCGTTCTCACTGCCGGACGCGGTGACGGCGCCTGGGTCGGCGGCGTGGGCGGCGGCCGCCCGGTCGGTGTCCCATGCCGCGGCCTGCGCCGCCGGCCGGGGGGCCGGGGCGGCGAAGGCCATGGGGGCGGCGAGGGCGATCAGAGCGGCGGTGGTGGCTGCCAGAGTCGTACGAGAGGGCACGGTGGGGCTCCCGTTCGTGTCAATGGGGCTGCGCGGCCCCGCGCGTGGGCGCCGCCGGACAGGCCCTACGCGTTGCGGGTGAGGTGGATGGTGTCGCGGTACCACTTGGCGCTGTCCTTGAGCGTCCGCACCTGCGTGTCGTAGTCGACGCGGACGATGCCGAATCGCTTGTCGTAGCCGTAGGACCACTCGAAGTTGTCCATCAGCGACCAGGCGAAGTACCCCCGGACGTCGGCCCCTTGAGCGCGGGCGGCGGCGACGGCGGCGATGTGGTCGGCGAGATAGGTGGTGCGGTCGGCGTCGTGGATCCCGCCGTCCGCCGAGACGGTGTCGTCGAAGGCGGCGCCGTTCTCGGTGATGACCGTCGGGAGACCGTAGTCCTTCTCCAGACGGACGAGCAGGTCGGTGAGGGCGGTGGGGGTGATCTCCCAGTCCATGGCGGTACGGGGCAGGTCGCGCTCGACGACGCGGGTGACGGGCAGGCCGTCGGCGTCGGTCGTCGCACCGTCCTCGGTCACGCCGGAGAAGAGGGAGCCGCGGTAGAAGTTGACGCCGAGGACGTCCAGCGGGGTGGAGATGATCTCCAGGTCACCGTCCTGGACCGGGAGTTCGATGCCCTGGACGGCGAGGTCGGCGACGATGTCCTCGGGGTAGGTGCCCTTGACGACCGGGTCCAGGTAGAGGCGCGCGCCGAGTCCGTCGGCGCGGCGGGCCGCCTCGGCGTCCTCGTGGCTGTCGGTCGCGGGCGTCGCGGTGCCGAGGTTGAGGGTGATGCCGAGTTCGAGCTCGTTGCCGCGGGCGGCGGCCTGCTCCCGCAGGTACCGGGAGGCGAGGCCGTGGCCCAGCAGCAGGTGGTGGACGGCGTGGATCGCCTCGCCGAGGTTCTTCCGGCCGGGTGCCTGGTTGCCGTACGCGTAGCCGAGCATCGCCGAGCACCACGGCTCGTTCAGCGTGGTCCAGTGCTTCACCCGGTCGCCCAGGGCGTCGTGGGCGAGGGCGGCGTACTCGGCGAAGCGGTGGGCGGTGTCGCGGGCCGGCCAGCCGCCCGCGTCCTCCAGCTCCTGCGGCAGGTCCCAGTGGTAGAGCGTGATCCACGGGGTGACGCCCTTGGCGTCCAGCTCGTCGACCAGGCGCTTGTAGAAGTCCAGGCCCTTGGCGTTGGCGGGTCCGCGGCCGCCGGGCTGGATGCGGGGCCAGGCCAGCGAGAAGCGGTACGTGTCGACGCCCAGGTCCGCGATCAGCTGCACGTCCTCGGGCATCCGGTGGTAGTGGTCGCAGGCCACGTCGCCGTTCTCGCCGCGGACGACCATGCCCGGCACCCTGCAGTACGTGTCCCAGATGGACGGCGTTCTGCCGTCCTCGGCCGCCGCTCCCTCGATCTGGTAGGCGGCTGTGGCGACGCCCCAGCGGAAGTCGGCGGGCAGGCCGGGTACGGCCTGGGCGGCGATCTCACGGGCGTAGGCCTGGGGGGTGACGAGGTTCATGGTTCTCCTGTGGTGTGCGGTGCGTACGTCGCTACGGGCGGGCGACTGCGGGGGCCGGGGCTTCCTTGTGGAGCCAGCAGGCCACCGAGCGGGAGCCGTCCCCGTCAGGCGCGGCGAGTACCGGGACGTGGGTGTCGCACCCGTCGACCTTCTTGGCGCAGCGGGGGTGGAAGGCGCAGCCGGCCGGCATCGCGGACAGGTGCGGGGGCGAGCCGGGGATGCCGCTGAGCTCGCGGCGGGGGCCGTGCAGCGCGGGGAAGGAGTGCAGCAGCCCGTCGCTGTACGGGTGGCGGGGGTCGCGGTAGATGTCGGAGGCGCCGGCCTCCTCGACGATCCGTCCGCCGTACATGATCGCGATCCGGTCGGAGAACTCGATGAGGAGGGAGATGTCGTGCGTGATGAAGACGACGGAGAAGCCGAGTTCCTCGCGGAGTCTGACCAGCTGGCGCAGGATCTGCCGCTGCATGACGACGTCGAGCGCCGTCGTGGGCTCGTCCATGATGACGATCTCGGGCTCCAGGGCGAGAGCCATCGCGATCATGACGCGCTGGCGCATGCCGCCGGAGAGCTGGTGCGGGTAGGCGCCGAGCCGGTCGGCGGAGATGCCGACGAGGTTCAGCAGTTCCTTGGCCCGCGCGGTCCGTTCGCCCTTCTTCATGTCCGGGCGGTGGGCCTGGAGTACGTCGGTGAGCTGGCTGTGGACCGTGTGGACCGGGTTCAGGGAGTTCATCGCGCCCTGGAAGACGATCGACAGCTCCTGCCAGCGGAAGGCGCGCAGCTCGGGCGCCGACAGGGTCAGCAGGTCGAGCGCCTCGCCGTCGCGCTGGTGGTAGTGGACCTCGCCGCCGGTGATCACACCGGGCGGGGAGAGCAGCCGGGTGACGGCGTAGGCCAGCGTGGACTTGCCGGAGCCCGACTCCCCCGCGAGGCCGAGGACTTCGCCGCGGTGCAGGGTGAGGTCGATGTCGCGCAGCGCGTGCACGGCGGCCGCGCCGGTCCCGTAGTCCACGTTGAGGCCGCTGATGGTGAGGACGGGCTCGCTCATGAGCGGGGCTCCTTCTTGGACGTGCCGGTACGGGCCACGGGGGTGAAGCCGACGCGCATACGGACCTTCCTGGAGCCGCCGGTCTCGGTGCGCAGGCGCGGGTTGACGAACTCGTCGATGCCGAAGTTGATCAGGGCCAGCGACATGCCGAGCAGGGCGATGCAGAGCCCGGCCGGGACGAACCACCACCAGGCGCCCTGCGCCAGGGCCTGGTTGGACTGGGCCCAGAACAGGACGGTGCCCCAGTTCCAGTTCGAGATGTCGGCGACGCCGATGAAGGCGAGGGTGATCTCGGAGAGGATCGCGAAGATGACCGTGCCGACGAAGCCGGAGGCGATGACGGCGGTCAGGTTGGGCATCACCTCGAAGAAGATGATCCGCCAGGTCGACTCGCCGGTGGCGCGGGCCGCCTCGACGTAGTCGCGGCGGCGCAGCGACAGCGTCTGGGCGCGCAGTACCCGGGCGCCCCAGGCCCACGAGGTCAGAGCGATGACGGCGGCGATCAGCAGGTCGCCGGTGTCGGAGACGAAGCTGGCGATGATGATGATCAGCGGCAGTCCGGGGATCACCAGGAAGACGTTGGACAGCAGCGAGAGCACCTCGTCGGCGGTGCCGCCGAGGAAGCCGGCGCTGACACCGATCAGCACGGACAGGATCGTGGCGATGATCCCGGCCAGGAAGCCGACGACGAGGACGCCACGGGTGCCGACGAGGATCTGCGAGAGCACGTCCTGGCCGGTCTGCGTGGTGCCGAACCAGTGGGAGCCGGACGGCGGCTGGAGCAGTTCGTTGCTCATCGTGTCGGGGTCGTACGGGGCGATCCACGGTCCGACGACGGCGATCAGGACGAAGAAGAGCAGGATGCCGAGTCCGACGACGGTCTTGCGGCCGCGCAGGAAGCGGAACCTGCGCCTGCTCGCTGCCGGGGTCTCGGTCACGTCGAGGACGGCGACCTCTGTGGCGGTGACGGCCATGAGCCCTACGCCTCCCTTCGGGTACGGGGGTCGAGGAGCATGTAGAGCACGTCGGCGAGGAGGTTCGCCGCGAGGACGGAGAGCGTGATGATCAGGAAAATGCCCTGCATGAGGGGGTAGTCCTTGGCGCCCACGCCCTGGAAGAGCTGGTAGCCGATGCCCGGGTAGGAGAAGACCATCTCCACCAGGAGCGTGCCGCCGACGATGAAGCCGAGCGAGAGGGCGAAGCCGGAGATGTTGGGCAGGATCGCGTTGCGTGCCGCGTAGCCGAACATCACCCGGCGCTCGGAGAGCCCCTTGGCCTGGGCGACCATGACGTAGTCCTCGCTGGACACCGTCACCATCATGTTGCGCATGCCGAGGATCCAGCCGGCCACCGCGCTGAGGACGATCGTGAAGCCGGGCAGCACCCCGTGGTAGAGCGCGCTGGAGATGAACGGCCAGTCGAAGGCGGGCACCAGCGAGTTGTCGTAGCCGCCGTCGGCCGGGAAGAGCGGCCACTTCACGGCGAACAGCGAGATCGCGATCAGCCCGAGCCAGAAGTACGGGATGGCGGAGATGAAGGTGGTGACGGGCAGCAGGCTGTCCATCCAGGAGCCGCGCCGCCAGCCGGTGAAGACCCCGATGCCGGTGCCGAGGACGAAGCTGATCAGCGTGGTGATGCCGACGAGGGCGAGCGTCCACGGCAGCGACTGGGCGATGACCTCGCTCACCGGGGTGGGGAAGAAGGTGAACGAGAGCCCGAGGTCGCCGTGGAACAGGTGCGACCAGTAGTCGGTGTACTGCTGCCAGATCGACTGCTTCTTGTCGAGGCCGAACAGGGCCTTCAGCGAGGCGATGGCGCTGGTGTCCAGCTGGCCCTGGAAGCGGGCGATGAGCGACTGGACGGGGTCGCCGGGCATCATGCGCGGGATGAGGAAGTTGATCGTGATGGCGGCCCAGGCCGTGACCAGGTAGAAGGCGAGCCGTTGGAGCAGAAACTTCATTTCGCAGCCTCCTTCTCGTGGTCGTCGGCGGGGACGGTGCCGGTTCCCTCGTACAGCCAGCAGGCGGCCCACTGCCCGTCGGCCAGGTCGAAGCGCGGCGGCAGCTCGGTGCGGCAGCGCTCCATCGCCTTGGGACAACGGGGGTGGAAGCGGCAGCCGGCCGGCGGGGTGATGAGCGACGGGGGCTCGCCGCTGCCGGTCTCCTCCTGCTCCTCCCCCGCGACCACCCGGTCGGGGTCGGGCGCCGAGGCGATCAGCAGCTGGGTGTAGGGGTGGGCGGGGCGCTGGGTGACGGTCTCGCTGTCCCCGCCCTCGACGATCCGGCCCGCGTACATCACCAGCGTGGTGTCCGCGAAGTAGCGGGCGGAGGCGATGTCGTGGGTGATGTAGAGGATCGCGAGGTGGAGGCGGTCCTTGAGGTCCTTGAGCAGGTTGAGGACCCCGAGCCGGATCGAGACGTCCAGCATCGAGACCGGCTCGTCGGCCAGCAGGACCTGGGGGTCGGCGCCGAGCGCGCGGGCGATGGCCACGCGCTGGCGCTGACCTCCCGACAGCTCGTGCGGGAACTTGTCCAGATACTGATGAGGAGGAGTCAGCTGGACGCGGTTCAGCAGAGCGGTCAGGTTCTCTTCGAGCTCCGCCTCGCCGCTGCCCGCCCGGCCGTGGATCTTCAGCGACCGGGTGAGGTGGTAGCGCACGGTGTGCACCGGGTTCAGCGAGGCGAACGGGTCCTGGAAGATGAGCTGGACCCGGCGTACGTAACTGCGGAAGGACCGGCCACGTCCGGCCTTCACCGGCTGCCCGCCCAGGTGGATCTCGCCCGACGTGAGCGGATACAGCTGCGCGAGCAGTCTGGCGACGGTGGACTTCCCGGAGCCCGACTCCCCCACCAGTGCCGTGACGGTGCCGCGCCGCAGCTCCAGCGAGGCGTCGTCGACGGCGTGGACGGTACGGCGCTTGCCCGCGAGGAGATCGCGGCCGGTGCGCCGCACGGCGAAGTGTTTGGTGACTCCGCGTGCTTCGAGCACGACTTGGTTCTTTTCGGACTGTTCAGACATGGCCGGTACCTGGATCCCTGCGTCCTACTTGGCGGGCTTGAGCTTCAGCACGATCTCCAGCGACGAGCGCTGGGTGTGCTGCGGGTCGGCGTACGGGTCGGCCTCGGTGGGCCAGCCCACCCAGTTCTTCGTGGAGTACTCCGCCCCGACGGGCGCGGCCGCGGTCGGGATCATCGGCGCCTGCTCGACCATGATCTTCTGCAGGGTGTTCATCGCCGCGGTGCGCGCGGTGTTCGTGGTGGACTGGGCGAAGTCCTTGAGTGCCTCGGTCGCCTCGGTGCTCTTGAAGCGGCCGAAGTTGCCGGACTGGGAGGGCTTGCCGATGGGCTGGAGCAGTGCGCCGTCCATGATGTTCTGGTACATGTCGTACGGGGTGGCACCGCTGTTGGTCCAGTGCAGCGTGGCGTCGAAGTTGCCGTTGGCGACGTCCGCGCCCCAGGCGTCCGCGGTCTGCGTCTTGACCTTGGCGTCGATGCCGATCTTCTTGATGTTGTCCTTGATGATCGACAGGCCGGTGATGTAGTCGTTCCAGCCGGCCGGGTCGGTGAAGGTGAGCGTCACGGCCTTGCCGCTCGGGTCCTTCAGCACACCGCCGCTGAGCGTGAAGCCGGCCTTCTCCAGGATCTTCTTGGCGCCCTCGACGTCGGGCTTCGTGGTGGCGCTCTTGTACTCGGGTGAGATGAAGGACTCACCGGCGGGCAGCGGAATGCCGGTCGGGTTGGTGATCTCCGGGTAGAGGGTCGCCTCGGCCTGGGTGTAGATCGCGTTGCGGTCGACGACCATCGCCATGGCCTTGCGCAGCGCCGGGTTGTCGAACGGCTTGCGGGTGGTGTTGAACCACAGGCCGTGGATACCGAGACCGGAGGGGAACCACAGCTTGTGGTTCTTCGGGTCCTTGGCGATGAACAGCTTCTTGTAGTCCGGCATGAAGACGAACGACCACTCGAGCTTGCCGCCGGCCAGCGCGGTGGTCGCGGCGTTGTTGTCGTTGTACGTGCTGTAGCGCAGCTCCTTGACCTTCGTCGACCCCTTCCAGTAGGTCGGCGTGGCGGTCAGCGTGGTGGTCTGCGGGGTGAAGGTCTTCAGCTTGTACGGGCCCGAGCCGACGGGCGTGCGGTTGGGCCAGGTCTCCGGGTTCTTGACCTTCTCCCAGATGTGCTTGGGCACGATGTACTGCTGGATGATCTTGTTCTGGTTGACGTACTGCGAGTCGTCGAAGGTCAGGACGACCTTCTTGTCCTTGATCTCGACGCCGCCCCACGCGATGCCGTCGGCGTTGAGCGCCGGGTGCTTCTTCAGCAGGTCGAAGGTGAACGCCACGTCCTCGGCGGTCAGGGGCTTGCCGTCGGCCCACTTGGCCCTGGGGTCGAGTGTGAAGGTGACCTTGGTGAAGTTGAGGTCCCACTTCCAGTCGGTCGCCAGCCACGGGTCGGCCTTGTCGGCGGGCCGGATCTGACTCACCATCGCCAGCGGCTCGTAGATCATCCAGCGGTAGCCGAGGGTGGCGCCCGCCGAGGTGTTCAGGAACGGGTTGCTGTTGTTCGTCTGCGGTCCGTCCGGCTTGCCGATGTTCAGGACGCCCGAAGCGCCGCTGCCACCGCCCTTGTTGTGATTCGAGTTGGCTGACGAGCATCCGGCGGCGAGCGCGACCACCGCGGTGGCGAGCGCGGCCGCTCTGAGCGTGTGACGGCGTGCGGACATAACGACTCCAGGAGGGACTGGCGGGTCTGGGAGATCCGGAAACGGGCAGCGCTCGGCGCGCCGGGTACGGGCGGTGCGGGTGCGGTACGGGCGTTACGGGTGCGGTGCGGGCTCGGCCCGTGCCGCTAGGGCGCCGAGTGGCGCACGACCAGTTCGGTGGGCAGCACGACCGGTGCGTCGGGTACGGGCGTGCCGCCGAGGTGGGAGAGCAGCATCCGTGCGGCCGTCTCACCCATCTGCCGGGTGGGCTGGCGCACGGTGGTCAGGGGCGGTTCGGTGTGCTCGGCCATCGGGATGTCGTCGAAACCGACCACTGCGATGTCGCCGGGCACGGAGCGTCCCGCGGCGCGCAGCGCCCGCAGCACGCCTGCTGCGGAGATGTCGTTGTGCGCGAACACCGAGTCGAACTCGACGCCGGAGGCGAGGAGTTGCTCCACGGCCTGGCGGCCGCAGCGCTCGGTGAAGTCCCCGCGGACGACGAGGTCGGTGGGCAGGACCGAGACGAATCCTTCCAGCCGGTCGCGTACGCAGCCGAAGTCCTGGGGGCCCGTGATGACCAGGGGCCTGGTGCGGCCGGCAGCCCGCAGATGGCGGGCGGCCGACGCGCCTCCTTCGTGGTTGGTGGTCACGACGGAGGGGAACTCGGGGTGGTGGCCGCGATCGTCGATCAGCACGATCGGCAGGCCACCGCGGTGCAGTGCGGTGAGGTGGTCCATGGTGTTCTCGGGTTCGACGACGACCAGTCCGTCGAAGGCCCGCGCCGACACCTGGCTGGTGAAGCGCTCCACGGACTCGGCCCCGCGGTTGCAGGTGAAGAGCAGCAGCCCGTAGTCGGCGGCCTCGACGGTGTCGACGACGCCCTGAAGCACCTCGCCCATCCACGGCCAGGTCAGCGAGGGCACCAGCATGCCGACCGTGCGGCTGCTGCCGCGGGCCAGACCGACGGCGCCCGAACTGGGTACGTAGCCGAGCTGTGCGATCACTTCACGAACACGGGCGGCCGTCGAACCGTCCACTTCGCCCTTGGTGTTGATGACCCGGGAGACGGTCGTCTTGCTGACGCCGGCCTCGCGGGCGACATCAGCGATGGTGACACGCATCGAGGGCCTCCAGGACACAACGGGACAGAGTGAACGAACGGCTGTGGAACCGGTACCGCAACCGGTTCCGGAACCGGTACCGGCGTTGGTGGCGTGAGTTAACCCCGCCGGAACACGACCGTCAATACTTCACGTCGAGATTGGTCCGTACCCATCTCAGGGGTGGCCCGGAACGCGCTTGTGTTCAAGTCCTGAACGCGCAAAGTCTTGACGTGGGCACGTAAGAGCAGTTCACTCCCGTCTCGTCCGACGGCACGTCCCCCACGCTCCCGCCGAGGAAGGCATCAGCCATGATCCGTTCAGGAAGGGCGGCCAGGGCGCTGCTCGCCGCAGTGCTCGCGACCGCCGGCCTCACCGGACTCTCGTCAGGCACCGCGCAGGCCGCGGGCGAGACGGTGAACATCGCCCTGACCACCACCGACGACTCCGGCGGCCGTCATGTCACCCGGGGCCTGGAGGCGCAGACCCCGGTCGTGTTCGGGGCCGGGAACGGGGGTGGCGGTACGAACATCACGGTCGACGAGAACACCCGGTACCAGACCTTCACCGGCGGCGGCGCCTCGTTCACCGACACCGCCGCGTACCTGATGAAGAGCAGCGGGGCGCTGAGCCAGGCGACTCGCGACGCCACGATGAAGAAGCTCTTCTCCCCCACGGAGGGCATCGGGCTGTCGTTCGTACGCAATCCGATGGGCGGTTCCGACCTGGCGCGGTACGGCTACACGTACGACGACATGCCCGCCGGGCAGAGCGACCCGTCCCTCGCGAACTTCTCGATCGCACATGATCTGGAGGATGTGCTGCCGCTGACGAAACAGGCCAGGCAGCTCAACCCGGCGCTGACGACCGTGGCCTCGCCCTGGACCGCCCCGGCCTGGATGAAGGACAACGGGCAGCTCAACGGCGGCTGGCTGAAGGCGGAGAACTACGGCGCCTACGCCGACTACTTCGTGAAGTACCTCCAGGCCTACCGGGACCAGGGCGTTCCGGTCGACTACGTCACCGCGCAGAACGAGCCGACGTGCTGCGGGGGTTATCCGTCGATGAGCTGGAACGGCTCCGGCCTCGCCTACTTCACCAAGAGCGAGCTGCTGCCGAAGCTGGCCTCCGCGGGCCTGGCGACCAAGGTGCTCGCGCACGACTGGAACTGGGACACCTACGACGCCTACGCCGCCGCCACCGTGGACGACGCGGCCGTGCGCAACCACCCGAACTTCGGCGGGGTGGCCTGGCACGGGTACGGCGGTGACATCGCCAAGCAGACGGCGGTGCACAACCAGTACCCGTCGACGGACGCGTTCCAGACGGAGCACTCGGGCGGCACCTGGATCGCCGACCAGCAGCGCGAGGACATGCTGAACATCATCGATTACACCCGCAACTGGGCGAAGTCGGTGACCAAGTGGTCCCTGGCGGTGGACCAGAACCGCGGCCCGCACAACGGCGGTTGCGGTACCTGCGACGGACTGATCACCGTGCACAACGGGGACAGCCGGAGCGGACAGGTCGACTACACGATCGAGTACTACACGATGGGCCACCTGACCAAGTTCGTCCGCCCGGGCGCCTCCCGGATCTCCTCCACCGCCAGTTCCACCGTGCCCAACGTCGCCTGGCGCAACCCGGACGGCTCGAAGGCGCTGATCGCGTACAACGGCGGCGGCTCGGCCCAGCAGGTGACGGTCAACTGGGGCGGCCAGAAGTTCTCCTACTCGCTCCCCGCCCGTACATCGGCGACCTTCACCTGGTCGGGGACGCAGTCCGGGGTGGAGGCCTCCTCGGGGGCCCTGTCCGGCCTCGGCGGCAAGTGCCTCGACGCGACGGGCAACACCGGCGCGGACGGCACGCCCGTCCAGCTCTGGGACTGCACGGGCGGCACCAACCAGCGCTGGACGGTGCAGAGCGACGGCTCGGTCCGAGCGCTCGGCGCCTGCCTGGACGTCACCGCGGGCTCGACGGCGAACGGCGCGAAGGTCCAGCTGTACACCTGCAACGGCACCTCGGCGCAGCGCTGGACGTACAACGCTTCGACGGGCGACATCGTCAACACGGCCGCGGACAAGTGCCTCGACGTGACCGATCAGTCGACGGCGAACGGGGCCCGCACCCAGATCTGGACGTGCACGGGGACGGCCAACCAGAAGTGGCGTCTCCAGTAGCAGCCACACGCGCCCGGACCGCGGGCCGGAGAGCCGGCCCGCGGTCCGGGCGCGTCCGCGCCGGAGGGTCCGCGCCCGAGGACCCTCCTACTCCGTCGGCTCGATCCCCGCGCGCAGCAGCCCGAAGGTGTACGCGTCCTCCAGGGCCTGCCAGGACGCGGCGATGACGTTCTCGGCGACCCCCACGGTCGCCCAGTCGCCGGTGCCGTCGCCCGTGGTGATCAGGACGCGGGTGGTGGACTCGGTACCGGTGCGGCCCTCCAGGATGCGGACCTTGTAGTCCACCAGTTCCAGCTTGGCGAGCTGCGGGTAGATCCGCTCCAGGGCGACCCGCAGCGCCCGGTCGAGGGCGTTGACCGGGCCGTTGCCCTCGGCGGCCGCGACGATGCGCTCGCCCTTGGCCCAGAGCTTCACTGTCGCCTCGTTGGCGTGCGTGCCGTCGGGACGGTCCTCGACGATGGCCCGCCAGGACTCCACACGGAAGTAGCGGCGGGGCCTGCCCTCGGCCTCGGCGCGCAGCAGCAGCTCGAAGGAGGCGTCGGCCGCCTCGTAGGTGTAGCCCCGGAGCTCGCGCTCCTTGACCCGCTCGACGACCCGGCCGATGAGCTCGCGGTCGCCGCCGAGGTCGATGCCGAGCTCCTGGCTCTTGAGCTCGATGGAGGCGCGGCCCGCCATGTCGGAGACGAGCATCCGCATGGTGTTGCCGACCAGTGCGGGGTCGATGTGCTGGTAGAGGTCCGGGTCGACCTTGATCGCGGAGGCGTGCAGCCCGGCCTTGTGCGCGAAGGCAGAGACGCCGACGTAGGGCTGGTGGGTGGAGGGCGTGAGGTTGACGACCTCGGCGATGGCGTGCGAGACGCGGGTCATGTCGGCGAGCGCGCCCTCGGGGAGGACGGTCATGCCGTACTTGAGCTCCAGCGCGGCGACGACGGGGAAGAGGTTGGCGTTGCCGACCCGCTCGCCGTAGCCGTTGGCGGTGCACTGGACGTGGGTGGCGCCGGCGTCGACGGCGGCCAGGGTGTTGGCGACGGCGCAGCCGGTGTCGTCCTGGGTGTGGATGCCGAGGCGGGCGCCGGTGTCGGCCAGGACGGTGGCGACGACGGCCTGGATCTGGGCCGGGAGCATCCCGCCGTTGGTGTCGCAGAGGATGACGACGTCGGCCCCGGCCTCGGACGCGCTCCGGACGACGTCCTTGGCGTACTCGGCGTTGGCGCGGTAGCCGTCGAAGAAGTGCTCGCAGTCGACGAACACCCGGCGGCCCTGGCCGGTCAGGTAGGAGACGGTGTCACGCACCATCTCCAGGTTCTCCTCCAGCGTGGTGCGCAGGGCGAGTTCCACATGGCGGTCGTGCGCCTTGGCGACCAGGGTGATCACCGAGGCGCCCGACTCCAGCAGCGCCTTGACCTGCGGGTCCTCGGCCGCCTTGCCGCCGGCCCTGCGGGTCGCGCCGAAGGCGACCAGTTCGGCGTTCTTGAACTCGATCTCCTGGCGCGCGCGGGCGAAGAACTCGGTGTCGCGGGGGTTGGCCCCCGGCCAGCCGCCCTCGATGAAACCGACGCCGAAATCGTCCAGGTGCCGGGCGATGGTCAGCTTGTCCGCGACCGTCAGGTTGATGCCTTCACGCTGGGCACCGTCGCGCAGCGTGGTGTCGAAGACATGGAAACTGTCGTCGGTGGGCTTGGCCTTGGTGGTCATGCTGATCTGACTCCTGTCGGATGAGTGGATCCGGACGATCTGACTCCACTTGCCCCCATCATCCCGCGCGCCTCGTCCCGGCCGGTGGTGAGGGCCGGAAAACAAAAAACCCCTCGCGGGTGCGAGAGGTCTGCGCGCGGGTCTGGGGCACGGTGGCCGTGCCGTACATGGTGGTACGGGACGGTCACTGCGGACCGGCGCGCCTGTTGCCAATAATCATGACGAACGAGGACACGGAAACAGTCTGGCACAGGACCGCCTCCGTGCCCCGCCCTGTCTCAGGATGCGGGCGTGACGCTCGTCGCTCCGGCGGGCTGCGCCTCGGCCCCCGCCTGCCCGGCGTCGACCCGGTTCAGGTCGATGTCGCGGGTCTCACGCATGGTCAGGTAGACGACCAGGGAGACCGCGGCGCAACCGGCCACGTACCAGTAGAAGCCGGACTCGGCGCCGGCGTTCTTGAACCACAGCGCCACGTATTCGGCGGTGCCGCCGAAGAGCGCGTTGGCGACGGCGTACGAGAGGCCGACGCCCAGGGCCCGGATGCCGGTCGGGAAGAGCTCGGCCTTCACGCAGGCGTTGATCGAGGTGTACCCGGTGATCACGACCAGCGCGAGCAGCGCGAGGCCGAGCGCCGGCCAGAACGTGTCGGCGTGCTTGAGCATCGTCATGATCGGCACGGTCAGGAAGGTCGAGCCGACCGCGAAGGTGATCAGCAGCGGGCGGCGGCCGATCCGGTCGGACAGCATTCCGGCCAGCGGCTGGATGCACATGAAGACGAAGAGCGCGCAGAAGCTGACGAGCGATGCGGTGGACTTCTCCATGCCGGCGCTCTTGGAGAGGAACTTCGTGAGGTAGGTCGTGTACGTGTAGTAGGCGACGGTGCCGCCCATGGTCAGGGCCATCACGAGGAACGCCTCGCGCCGGTGCTGCCAGAGCACCTTCAGCGTGCCGCGGTCCTGCTGCTCGGCTGCTCCGGAGTCGGCGTACACCTCGGTCTCCAGCATGGAGCGGCGCAGGTAGAAGACGATGCCCGCGCCGAGTGCGCCGACGACGAACGGGATGCGCCAGCCCCAGCTGTGCAGCGCCGCCTCGGACATGTTGCGCTGCAGGACGATCTGGAGGCCGAGGCCCACGAGCTGTCCGGCGGTCATGGACACGTACTGGAAGCTGGAGGCGAAGCCGCGCTTCTCGGGTGCGGAGGCCTCGGTGAGGTAGGTGGCGCTGGCCGCGTACTCACCGCCGACGGACAGCCCCTGGAGCAGCCGGGCCACCATCAGTACGGCGACGCCGCCGTACCCGGCGACGTCGTAGGTCGGTGCGATCGCGATGAGGACCGCGGAGGCCGACATGAGGGTGACGGTCAGGGTGAGCGCGGCCTTGCGGCCCTTGCGGTCACCGATCCGGCCGAGGAGCCAGCCGCCGACCGGCCGCATGAAGAAGCCGACGGCGAAGATGCCCATGGTGTTCATGAGGTTGGCGGTCTCGTTGCCTTCGGGGAAGAACGAATCCGCGAAGTAGACCGCGAAGGTCGCGTACACGAACCAGTCGAACCACTCGACCATGTTGCCGGCGGAGCCGACCCAGATTTTCTTCCACTGCTCTCGTCCCATGGTTGGCACCGTGCCCGAACCGGCGGAAGTCCAACAAGAGTGCAGGGCGCAACGATCGCGCGTACTTACGTGCGTTTCGTTCACGTGCGGGTGACGTCATCGGGTGGCGGTCAGCGATTCGTCGATGAACTCCGCCACCCGGTCCAGGACTTGAGTCCGGCCGGTGCCGGGGAGGCCGACGGCCACATGGACGCTGAAGCCGTCGAGGAGGGCGCGCAGCCGGGTCGCGAAGCGTTCGGCGTCGACCCGGCGGAACTCCCCGCGCGAGCCGCCCTCGGCGAGCAGCGCCACCAGGTCGCGGTGCCAGGCGCCCTCGATCGCGGCCTGCCGGGCGCGCGCGTCGTCGTCGGCGTCGCGCGAGCGGTTCCAGACCTCGAGCCAGAGCGTCCAGTGCGGGTCGCGGTGGCCGGCGGGGAGGTAGAGGGCGATGTACGCGTCGAGCCGTTCGCGGACCGTCCCGGGCAGGGACAGCAGCCGGCGCCGCTCGGCCCCGAGCCGGTTCTCGCTCCACTCCAGGGTCTGGAGCAGCAGTTCGTCCTTGGTACGGAAGTAGTAGAGGAGGTGGCCGCTGCTCATGCCGACCTCGCGGCCGAGCCCGGCCATCGTGAGGCCGTCGAGACCGCGTTCGGCGACGGTGGCCATGACGGCGGCGAGCACGTCCTCGCGGGGCGGGGCGGTGTTGCGGCGGCGCGGGGCGGTGGGCACGGTTCAGACCTTCGGCTGCTGCTGGGTGATGCAGTGGATGCCGCCGCCTCCGGCGAAGATCGCTCGGGCGTCGACGAGTGTCACCGTACGGCCGGGGAAGAGCCGACGGAAAATCCCGGCTGCGAGCTCGTCGCGCGGGTCGCCGAAGGCGCACAGGACGACACCGCCGTTGCAGAGGTAGTGGTTGATGTAGGAGTAGTCGACCCACTCCCCGCCGGCTCGCAGCACGGTGGGTGCCAGGACCTCCACGACCTCCAGCGGCCGCCCCTTCGCGTCGGTGGCGGCGCGCAGGATGCGAACGGTCTCCCGGGTGATCTCGTGGTCCGGGTGGGCCGGGTCCGGCTGGACGTGGGCGACCACGGTGCCGGGGCGGGCGAAGGCGGCGACGATGTCGACATGGCCGAGTGTGCCGTAGGTGCCGTAGTCGCCGGACAGACCACGAGGAAGCCAGATCGCCTTCTCCGTGCCCAGGCGCACGTGCACCTCGGCCTCGACCTGCTCGCGGGTCCGGTCGGGGTTGCGCTCCTTGCCGAGCTGGACGGTCTCCGTGAGCAGCACGGTGCCCTCGCCGTCGACGTGGATCGCGCCGCCCTCGTTGACCAGCGGCGAGCTGTGCACGGGGACACCGGCGAGCTCGGCGACGGAGCGGGCGATGTGGCGGTCGTGCTCCCAGCGGGCCCAGCCCTGGGCGCCCCAGCCGTTGAACGTCCAGTCGACGGCGGCCAGTTCGTGTCCGTCGGTGACGAACGTGGGGCCGATGTCCCGCATCCACGCGTCGTCGAGCGGGCGCACCGCGAGTTCGATGTCCGGGCCGAGCAGTGCGTGGGCGCCGTCCTCCTGGCCGGGGCCGACGACCATCGTGACGGGCTCGAAGCGGCGGACGGCATGGGCGACCGCGGCCCAGGCGCGGCGGGCCTCGTCGAGTTCGGCCGCGGTGGCGAAGGTGGGGTTCGGGCCGGGCCAGGCCATCCAGGTGCGTTCGTGCGGGGCCCATTCGGGCGGCATACGGAAGGTCACTGTGGGTCCTTGGACTCTTTCAGAGGAAGTAGAGCCGGTTGAGGGAGACCGATTCGGCGGGTTCGGAACTGAGCGGGTCGCCGTCCAGGGTGACGAGGCCGCTGCGTGCGTCCACGTCGACCGTTCCGGTGCGGGAGTTGAGGCGGAGGTCGGCGGGGCCGATGCCCCGGGTGCCCCGGACGCCGACGCGGCGCCTGCGGGTCGGCATGGCGTCGGCCCCGAGCTGGGTGGCGGCCTGCGAGACGAAGGCGACGGAGAGATCGGCTGCGGTGGCCCCGTACGCGCCGAACTGCGGTCCGAGGACGAGGGGTTCGCAGGTGTCGGTGGCGGCGTTGGGGTCGCCGGTGACGCCGTAGGCGGGGAAGCCGGACTTCAGGACCAGTTGCGGCTTCGCGCCGAAGAACTCGGGCCGCCACAGCACGATGTCGGCGAGCTTTCCCGTCTCGATGGAGCCGATCTCGTGCGCGAGGCCGTGGGCGATGGCCGGGTTGATGGTGAGCTTGGCCATGTAGCGCAGCACCCGGGCGTTGTCGTCGCCCGGTCCGTCGCCCTCCATCGGGCCGAGTTCGGCCCTCATCTTCCCGGCCATGGCGAGGGTGCGGCGGACGGTCTCGCCGGCCCGGCCCATGCCCTGGGCGTCGGACGAGGTGATCCCGATGGCTCCCAGGTCGTGCAGCACGTCCTCGGCGCCCATCGTGCCGGCCCTGATCCGGTCGCGGGCCATGGCGGCGTCACCGGGCAGGTCAGTCTTCAGGTCGTGAACGGAGACGATCATCCCGTAGTGCTCGGCGACCGCGTCCCGCCCGAAGGGGAGCGTGGGGTTGGTGGAGGAGCCGATGACGTTCGGCACGCCGGCCATCTTCAGGACGTTGGGGACGTGCCCGCCGCCGCAGCCCTCGATGTGGAAGGCGTGGATGGTGCGCCCCTCCAGGACGCGCAGGGTGTCCTCGACCGACAGGCACTCGTTCAGTCCGTCGCTGTGCAGGGCCACCTGAACGTCGTACTCCTCGGCGACGCGCAGCGCGGTGTCCAGGGCGCGGGTGTGTGCCCCCATGTCCTCGTGGACCTTGAAGCCGCAGGCCCCGCCCTCGGCGAGCGCCTCGACGAGCGGCGCCCGGTGGGAGGAGGAACCGCGGCCCAGGAAGCCGATGTTGACCGGCCAGGCGTCGAAGGCGCTGAAGGCGTGGCGCAGGGCCCACGGCGAGTTCACGCCGACGCCCCAGACCGGGCCGAACTCCTGGCCGATGACCGTGGTGACGCCGGAGGCGAGCGAGGCCTCCATGATCCGCGGCGAGAGCAGGTGGACATGGGTGTCGACGGCTCCGGCGGTCGCGATCAGGCCCTCGCCGGACACGATGGAGGTCCCCGTGCCGACGACGACGTCCACCCCGTCGAGGGTGTCCGGGTTCCCGGCCCGGCCGATCGCGGAGATCCGCCCCTCGCGGATACCGATCGACACCTTCCGGATCCCCTGCACGGCGTCGATGACCAGCACGTTGCTGATCACCACGTCACAGGTCTCCCGGACGGCGGCGGCCTTGAGGTGGAGGCCGTCGCGGGCGGTCTTGCCGAACCCTGCGAGGAACTCGTCGCCGGGCTTCTGGGTGTCGGACTCGACCCTGACGGTCAGCCCGGAGTCGCCGAGCCTGACCCGGTCACCGGCGCGCGGGCCGTGCACGGAGGCGTACTCGTACGGGTCGACGCTCATCGCGCGGCCCCCAGGTAGCCGCAGGCGGCCGCGCGCCGCAGGGCCTCCTCGCGGGCGCCGGGTGCGTCGAGGGGGCCGTCGACCAGCCCGGCGAACCCGATCGCGACGCGGTCGCCGCCGATGGGCACCAGCCCCACCTCGGCGCGCTCACCCGGCCCGAAACGGACCGAGGAGCCCGCGGGCACGCAGAGCCGCATCCCGTACGCCGTCGCCCGGTCGAAGTCGAGCCGCGGGTTGGCCTCGAAGAAGTGGAAGTGCGAGGTCACGGAGACCGGGACGGTCGCGGTGTTGCGGACGGTGAGGCGCGCGGAGGGCTCCGGCCGCGGAGTCGCGGGTCCGGGCACGACGGCGCCGGGCGCCTCGTCGCCGAGGCCGGCGCCCAGCGGCCGGGAGACCACGGCGAGCCGCGATCCGTCGTCGAAGACGGCCTCCACATGGACCTCGGTGACGACATCGGCGACCCCGGGCAGCACGTCGTCCGGGCCCAGCACCCGGCGGGCGGCCTCGATCGCCTCCGCGAGCCGGCGTCCGTCGCGGGCGGCCTCGCAGACGGTGTCCGCGATCAGGGCGGTGGCCTCGGGGACGTTCAGCCTCAGGCCGCGGGCCCTTCGGGCCCGGGCCAGCTCGGCGGCGCCGAAGAGCAGCAGCCGGTCCCGCTCGGTCGGGGTCAGTCGCACGTCGTCGTACCTCCTGTTTAGAGCAGCACTCTAACCAGTGGGCAAGGGGAAAGGGAACCCAAGACGTATGGGTTCGAGCAACACTCCAAGTCCTCTCGCGCAAGAAGGCCGCGCCCTGCGGACGCGGCCTTCCGGATGAGGGGTCGGCTAGCCGATCGAGTGCATCCAGCCGTGGGTGTCCTCCGCGACACCGCGCTGGATGTCCAGCAGGCGCTCACGCAGCCGCAGGGTGACCGGGCCCGGCGTGCCGTCGCCCTGGGCCCACTCGCCGCCCGTGCTCTTCACGGTGCCCACGGGGGTGATGACGGCGGCGGTGCCGCAGGCGAAGACCTCGGTGAGGGTGCCGTCGGCGGTGTCGTCGCGCCACTGGTCGATGGAGACGCGCTCCTCCACGGACTCGTGGCCGAGGTCCGCGGCGAGCCTGAGCAGCGAGTCACGGGTGATGCCCGCGAGCAGGGAACCGGTCAGGGCCGGGGTGACGATCTTGTTCCCGTACACGAAGTACAGGTTCATCCCGCCGAGCTCCTCGACCCACTTGTGCTCGACGGCGTCGAGGTAGGCGACCTGGTCACAGCCCTTGGCGGCGGCCTCGGCCTGGGCGAGGAGGGACGCGGCGTAGTTGCCGCCGGTCTTCGCGTCGCCCATGCCGCCGGGGACGGCGCGGACGCGGTCCTCGGAGAGCCAGATGGAGACGGGCTTCACACCGCCGGGGAAGTAGGCGCCGGCCGGCGAGGCGATGATCAGGAAGAGGTACTCGTTGGCGGGCCGGACGCCGAGCCCGACCTCGGTCGCGATCATGAACGGGCGCAGGTACAGCGACTCCTCGCCACCGTGGGCCGGCACCCAGGCCGCGTCCTGCCGGACGAGCGCGTCACAGGCCTCGACGAACGTATCGACGGGCAGCTCCGGCATCGCGAGCCGGCGCGCGGACGACTGGAAACGCTCGGCGTTGGCCTCGGGACGGAAGGTGGCGACGGTGCCGTCGGGCCGGCGGTAGGCCTTGAGGCCCTCGAAGATCTCCTGGCCGTAGTGCAGCGTCATATTGGCGGGGTCGATCGACAGCGGCGCGTACGGGACGAGCTGGGCGTCGTGCCAGCCGCGGCCGTCGGTCCACTTGATCGTCACCATGTGGTCGGTGAAGTAGCGGCCGAATCCGGGCTTGACCAGGATCGCCTCGCGCTCCGCGTCGGACAGCGGGTTCGAGGAGGGCTTGAGCTCGATCGTGGGCGTCGTCATGAGTGCGTGTCCTTCACCGGTTTGTGTGTGTAGGACCACGCCCACGCCAGCTCCTGTCGGACAGGTGCTAGGACGTCCGAGCTTCGTGGCAGACCACGGTCCCGTTCGATTATCTCTCGCGGGGAGCCGTGCACGAAATGACGTGAATGCGGTCCAGGGTTCGATGGTGACACCCGGGGCCGCACAGGAGAAGCCGCCGGGTGCGTGTGCGACCCGGCGGCTTCTGAAGGAGTCGTCGGATCAGCCCGCTACGCGTACCGCGAGCGCGTCGCCGATCTCGTCGGTGCTGCGGGCGGTCCCGTCGCGCTCCGCGAGGTCGGCGGAGACGGCGTCCTCGATGCGCACGGCCTGGGCCTCGTAGCCGAGGTGGCGCAGCAGGAGGGCGACGGAAAGGATCGTGGCGGTCGGGTCGGCCTTGCCCTGACCCGCGATGTCGGGGGCAGAGCCGTGGACCGGCTCGAACATCGACGGGAAGGCACCCGTCGGGTTGATGTTGCCGGAGGCGGCCAGGCCGATGCCGCCGGAGACGGCCGCGGCGAGGTCGGTGAGGATGTCGCCGAAGAGGTTGTCGGTGACGATGACGTCGAAGCGCTCCGGCTGGGTGACGAAGAAGATCGTCGCGGCGTCGACGTGCAGGTAGTCGGTGGTGACCTGGGGGTACTCGGCCGCGACCTTGTCGAAGGTGTTCTTCCACAGGTGGCCGGCGTAGACG
Source organism: Streptomyces sp. NPDC002809 (assembly GCF_040295435.1). Classification (NCBI taxonomy): domain Bacteria; kingdom Bacillati; phylum Actinomycetota; class Actinomycetes; order Kitasatosporales; family Streptomycetaceae; genus Streptomyces; species Streptomyces sp. NPDC002809. The sequence goes on along the minus strand of NZ_JBEOVJ010000008.1, from coordinate 150,639 downwards.
AGGACGTTGTTCTTGTGGACCAGCGTCAGCTTCTTGCGCGGGCGGGCGGCCGCGCGCTCGAAGGCGTCACGGACGACGCGCTCGACACCGAAGGCCGTGTTGAGGCTGACCTCGGTGGCGACCTCGTGCTCCGTGCCGGTCCGCAGCGAACCGCCGTTGCCGGTGTACGGCCCCTCGGTGCCCTCACGGACGACGACGAAGTCGATCTCCGGACGGCCGGCCAGCGGGGTCGCCGTGTTCGGGAACAGCTTCGACGGCCGCAGGTTGATGAAGTGGTCGAAGGCGAACCGCAGCTTCAGCAGCAGCCCGCGCTCCAGCACGCCGGAGGGCACGGACGGGTCACCGATCGCACCGAGCAGGATGGCGTCGTGGCCCTTGAGGGCCTCCAGCTCCGCGTCCGGGAGGGTTTCGCCGGTGCGGTGCCAGCGCTGGGCACCAAGGTCGTACTCCTTGGTCTCCAGCTTCACGTCCTGCGGGAGAACAGCGTTGAGGACCTTGAGGCCCTGGGCCACGACCTCCTGGCCGATACCGTCACCGGGGATCACTGCGAGATTGATGCTGGAAGCCATGTCCGGCACGATACTGCGCGTCCCACCCCATGACATGTCACGTCCACTATACGGACACATGGGCAGCTGTACGTGTACCGTTCACCTACTCGACGGAGTGCCGTCAGGGAACGGGTGGAGGTTGTCGCCCATGGACATCCCCCGTTTCGGCATCCCCGAGAAGCTCGCCGACCGCATGAGCATGGCCGAGCAGCACGACTACCTGCGCACCCGGCTGACGCGACGCGGTGTGCTGCGTACGAGCGTGGCGACCGCGGCCGTCGCCGCCGGTGCCGGGCTCGGCACCTCGCTGACCGCCTCGCCCGCGTACGCCGCGCCGACGGTGCTCACCTCGCACAGCACCACCCGGGTGGACGGTTCGCTGGTCGCGCCGTTCGGCCGGCACCTGGCCTACGGCGCCGACCCGAAGACGCAGATGGCGGTCTCCTGGCAGGTCCCGTTCGCCGTTCGCCGCCCGTACATCCGGATCGGCCTCGAGCCGTGGGCGCTCAGCCGGAAGACCGACGCCGAGGTGCGCCACCTGACCACGCCGCTGCTGAACGACGGCAAGATCGCCGCCGCCGAGCAGTACTACGTGCACGCGGCCCTGGAGCACCTCAAGCCCGGCACGACGTACTACTACGGCGTCGGCCACGACGGCTTCGACCCGGCGGACACCCGCAACCTGGGCACGCTCGGCACCTTCACCACCGCGCCCTCGCGCGCCGGGACCTTCACCTTCACCGCCTTCGGCGACCAGGGCGTCAGCTACCACGCGCTCGGAAACGACCAGCTGATCCTGGGCCAGAACCCCGCCTTCCACCTGCACGCGGGCGACATCTGCTACGCCGACCCGTCGGGCTCCGGCCAGAGCAGCGACACCTACGACGCGCGCACCTGGGACCAGTTCCTGGCGCAGACCGAGACGGTGTCCAAGACGGTGCCGTGGATGGTGACGACCGGCAACCACGACATGGAGGCCTGGTACTCGCCCGACGGATACGGCGGCCAGAACGCCCGCTGGACCCTGCCGGCCAACGGCCCGGACCCGGTGAACCAGCCCGGGGCGTACTCCTTCGTGCACGGCAACGTCGGCGTGATCGCGCTCGACGCCAATGACGTGTCGTACGAGATCCCCGCCAACTTCGGCATCAGCGGCGGCAAGCAGACGCGCTGGCTGGACCGGCGCCTGGGCGAGCTGCGAGCCCGCGACGACATCGACTTCCTGGTGGTCTTCTTCCACCACTGCGCCTTCTCCACGACCAACGCGCACGCCTCCGACGGCGGGGTGCGCGAGGCCTGGGTACCGCTCTTCGAGAAGCACCAGGTGGACCTGGTCATCAACGGACACAACCACGTCTACGAGCGCACGGACGCGATCCTGAAGAACGCGGTCCAGCGCAAGGTACCGATCGGCGAGCGCACCGACCCGACGCGGGACGGCATCGTGTACGTCACCGCGGGCGGCGCGGGCAAGGCGCTGTACAACTTCCCGGCGCCCGACAGTTACGAGGGTCACGTCACCGACCTGGAGAGCGTGGACACGTACCACGTGGCCAAGGGCGGCGGTAAGGCCGTCGAGACCGTGGAGTGGTCGCGGGTTCGCTACACCGGGTTCTCGTTCCTCGCGGTGGAGGTGGAGCCCGGGAGGAACGCGCGGATGAAGGTCACCGCGCTCGCCGAGTCCGGCGAGCGCATCGACCACTTCGAGATCAGCCGGGGCTGAGCACGGCCGGGCCCGGGCGGCAGCCCGGGTCAGTGGCCGGTGGAGCCGCCGTTGTCCCTGCGGTCGAGGGCACGCTGCAGGGCGGCGGCGGCATTCTGCCGCTCCGACTCGGTCGGGCGGTGGGTGTGGCGGACGCGGCGGACAGTGGTCTCGGCCATGGTGGATCGACTCCTTGAGATCGCGAGGATTTCGAGATCGAAAAATCTTGAACGTGATGTCGAGATCAGGGATTTCGAGGTGCCGGAAGGGGCGGGGAGCAGGCGCCGCAGGGGTTGCCTGCTTCGGGGCGCGCGCTCACGACCGCCAGTCGCTTGATCTAGCGAGACGTTCGGCTTCTACAAAGCTAGGGCAGCCGCGCCGGTCTGTCTCCACAATTACTCGGACTTCCTACTATCTGAGACGGAGGTTTACGCGCGCTCACTCCCCACTCACTCTCAGCTCCCGGATGAGCGCCCGGACGGCGAGCGATCGTGCCAGCTCAGGGGTGGTGACATAGCCCACGGAACGCGTCGGGCGCTCCGGCCCCAGAGCGGTGATCGCGACCGAGTCCGGTGCTCCTTCGAGTGACAGCTCCGGCATGATCGCCATGCCGAGACCACGGGACACCATCGAGAGCACCGCTCCGTCGTCCTCCGCCTCCATCGTGGCGCGCGGGATCCAGTCCTGGGCGGCCCACCAGTCGCGGGTGTACGAGGTGCAGCTCTCCGCCCAGTCGAGCAGGGGGAGCGTCCGCGGCGCCGGATGACCGGCCGGGTGCACCAGCGCGTACTCCTCCTCCCGCAGCACCCCTCCGATCAACTCCTTCGGCACGGGGGAACTCGCGCCGATCGTCGCGATCCCCAGATCGGCGCGCCCGTCCAGCACCTCGCCCGCCGTGCCCCGTCCCATTTCCCGGACCACCCGCACCCTCGGCTCGATCCCCGGGTGGCGGGCCCTGAGCCGTTCCAGGGCAGGTGGCAGCAAATACAGTGCGGCGCTGCGGAAGGCTGCGATCCGCAGCGGGCCGGCCGGTACGTCGCCTCCCCCAGGGCCGGCCGCCGCGGCGCGCGCCTCGGAGCCCATCAGCTCCAGCAGCCGCAGGACGCGGCGGGCGTGCGCGACGGCACTCGTGCCTGCCGGGGTGGGCCTCGCACCCTTCCGGCCGCGGTCGAAGAGCACCGCCCCGATTCTGTTCTCGCTGGTCCGGATCGCATGGGAGACGGCGGACTGCGTCATGCCCAGCGCGGCAGCGGCTCCGGAGAAACTGCCGGCGCTCTCGACCGCGACGATGATCCGCAGCTCGTGCGGGCTCAGATCGGTCATGGTGTGGCCCCCTCGTTTCCATGAATGATCCATGAACGCCGCTCATGGAAACGGCCTTTCCATCGACGGAACCCCCTGCCGGGCCGTTCGATTCCTTCCTAGCGTCACTGCCATGACGACGACACGCACGGCCCTTACCTTCCAGCTGACCGCCCGCCCCACGGGGTTCCCCACCGCCGGCCTCTTCTCCCTGGTCGAGGCCCCTCTCCCGGCTCCCGGCCCGGGCGAGGCCCTGGTCGAGAACCTCTACCTCTCCGTCGACCCGTACCACCGTGGGGAGATGGACGCCGGCTGGGAGCTGAACGTCCCTCTGGAAGGCCGCGCGATCGGCCGGGTCGTCGCCTCCCACGACCCCGGTCTCGCCGAGGGCGACCTTGTCTTCCACCGGCAGGGCTGGCGTACCCACGCCCTGGTCGCGGCGGGCGTATCCGGCACCCGCAGGCTCCCCTCCCACGAGGGCGTGCCGCTGACCGCCCATCTGTCGGTCCTCGGCGGCACGGGCCTGACCGCGTATGTGGCGCTCACCCGCACGCTGGAGTTCCGGGCCGGCCAGGACCTGTTCGTCTCGGCCGCCGCGGGCGGGGTCGGCACCGCGGTGGGGCGGATCGCCCGGCTCCTCGGCGCCGGACGGATCGTCGGCAGTGCGGGTTCGGCCGCGAAGGCCGCCCGGCTCACTGGGGAACTCGGCTTCGACGCGGCCTTCGACTACCACGACGGGCCGGTCGGCGAGCTGCTGGCGAAGGCGGCACCGGACGGGATCGACGCCGTCGTCGACAACGTGGGCGGGGACCATCTGGAGGGTGCGATCTCCGCGCTGCGCGAGCACGGCCGGATCGCCTGGGTCGGCGCGATCGCCCAGTACCACTCCGCGGACCGGCCGCCGGCCGCTCCGCGCAACCTCTTCGACGTGGTGGGGAAGAGCCTGCGCCTCGAAGGCGTACTGGTCCGCAACTACACCGATGTGCAGGGCGAGTTGGAGGATCTGCTCGTACCGCATCTGCAGAGCGGCCGGATCTCCCCGGACGTCACCGTGGTCGACGGCTTCGAGCGGACCGTGGACGGCTTCCTGGGAATGCTGCGCGGCGAGAACACCGGCAAGATGCTGATCCGCACGGGTGCCTGACGACTGTCCCCCGTGCCGTACCTCCCGGGTACTCAGCCGCCATTTGAGTACCCGGCCCGTGTCGAAGGAACGTGCGACGCACGACAGTTGCACCCATGAACGGCCTCTACGCTCTCAAGCCCTGGTACGCGAACCGGCTCTCCGGTGTCCGCGCCTCGCTGGTCCGTCGTGAGGTGTCGCCCGACACCCTCACCGCCGCCGGCGTCGTCGCCGCGGCCGGCGGCGCAGCCGCACTGGCCTGGCTGCCCACCGGCCTCGCCGCCCTGCCCGTCGCCGTACTGCTCGCGGCCCGGCTCGCCTTCGCCAACCTGGACGGGGCGCTGGCCCGCGACACGGGCCGCACGACCCGGCGCGGTGCGGTGCTCAACGAGCTCGGTGACCGGGTCGCGGACCTGGTCGTGCTGGCCGGTTTCCTGGCGCTCGCCCCGCTCTGGCTGGTGGCGGTCGCCGCACTCGCGGCGACGCTGCCGTCCTGGGTGTCACTGGCCGGCGCCGCGGCCGGTGCGCCACGGCGCAACGGCGGCCCGGTCGGCAAGACCGAGCGCTGCCTGCTGGTCGTGGTCGCAGCGGCGAGCGGCTGGGCCGTACCGGTACTGATCGTGATCGCCGCCGGTTCGCTGCTCACGGCGGTGCTCCGGCTGGCCGGGCTGTGGAGGGAGCTGGCATGAGCGCCGTACTGATCGCCGAGGAGGCGGCCGCGCGGGCGGTGCCGCTGGTCGCGGGTGTGCTGGGGGCGGGCGGGGTCGCCGTCGCGGTCCTCCCCTCGAAGGTGCGGATGCGGGCCGAACTGCGCAGGCGGTGGCGGACCTGGGCACTGGTCGCACCGGTCTTCCTGGGGGCGTACTTCCTGGGCGGCGGCGGTACGTACGCGCTGGCCGCGGGGCTCGGGGTGATCGCTGCGAGCGAGTTCGTCCGGATGGCGGGGCTGCGGCGCGGCGACCATGTGGTCCTGGGGGCGGCCGCCGTCGTCCTCCCGGCACTGGCCTGGCTGGCACCGCGCCTCCTGGACCTGCGCGCGGCGGCGCTGCTGCTGGTAGCGGCCGCGCTCCCGTCGGTGCTGGCCGGGGACGACCGGACGGGCTTCACCCGGACCGCCCGGACCGCGTTCGGGCTGCTGTGGATCCCCGTCGCGCTGACGGGCCTGGTGACGCTCGGCGAGACGGGCGTCGCGGTGGGCCTCGCGGTGGCGCTCGGCGATGTGGGCGCCTGGTGCGGCGGTACGGCGCTGGGCCGGCGCGGCCCGCTCGCCCGGCCGCTGTCGCCGCTCTCGCCCAACAAGACCTGGGCGGGGGTGCTGGGCGCGGCCGTCGCAACGGCCGTACTCCTGATGGTGCTCGGCGAGTTCAGCCTCCCCCTGTGGGCGGCGGTGATCGGCGGCTGTGTCCTCGGTGACCTGATCGAGTCCATGGTCAAGCGGGAGTCAGGGGTCAAGGACGCGGGCAGCTGGCTGCCCGGCTTCGGCGGCCTGCTCGACCGGATCGACTCCCTGTTGGTGGCCCTTCTCCTGGCGACGGTGATGACGTGATGAGTACGCTCCTGAGCACGCCTGCCCGAGCAGTGCTCCCGCGCCGCTCCCGTGTCGCCGCAGCGCTGCGGCGCGGACTGTGGTGGGGCGTGCTGAGCCTCACCGGTGGGGTGGAGCGGCGCGGCCGGCTGCCGCGCGGCGGCTGTGTGGTGGTCGCCAACCACTCCTCGCACGCGGACACCGCGGCGCTCCTCGCGGCGTTGGACGCCCGGCACAGCCCGGCGATCGGGGCGGCGGCCGACTACTGGTTCGCCTCGCCGTGGCGGCGGCGGATCTGCCGCAGGCTGGCGGCCGGCTTCCCGGTTCGGCGGGGCGGCGGTGGGATGGAGGACCTGCTCACGATGGCGGGTGAGCTGCGGGCGGGCCGGGCGGTCGTGCTGTTCCCCGAGGGAACCCGGGCGAAGGACGGCTCGCTGGGCACCTTCCACCGGGGCGCGCTGGTCCTGGCCGAGGAGGCGGGGGTGCCGGTCGTGCCGGTGGGGATCGCGGGCACGGACCGGCTGCTGCCCAAGCACGGGCGGCTGCGTTCGGCGCTGGTCCGGGTGACGATCGGTGAGCCGCTGCCGTCGGCCGTCTCCCCGGAGGAGGCCCGCGACGCGGTGGTGGCGCTGCATACGCGTGCGGTCGCCGAGCCGCTGAGGGACTCCGCGACCCGGCGCCGGGTCGCGGCGGTCGTCACCTCGCGCTGGGGTGTGCCGCTGGCGTTCTGCTGGGCGTTCGCGGAGGCGCTGAGCTGGCCGCTGATGCCGGAGCTGCTGCTGGGCGCGGTCTGCGTGGCGGTGCCGCGCGCGGCGCTGAAGATGTCCCTGGGCGCGCTGGCCGGCAGCCTGGCGGGCGGTCTGCTGGCGCTGCACCTGGCCTCGGCCGGTATCAACCTGCCCGCGCCGCTGACGACGGACCGGATGCGGGCGGAGGTCCGGCACGAGCTGGCTCTGGAGGGCGCGTCCGCGGTGCGCCACCAGCCGTGGAACGGCATCCCGTTCAAGGTGTACGGCGCCGGGGCGGGCCACGCCGGCGTCCCGACGCTCGACTGGCTCACCGCGTCGGCGGCGGCCCGCGGCTCACGCACCCTGACGGTGGGCCTCGCCTTCGCCGGCTTCGGCCTCCTGATGCGCCGCCACCGCCGCCAGTACGGCCGCTACCTGGTGCTGCTGGGCGGCGGGTTCGCGGCGGGGCTGTCGCTGATCGTGCACGGGTGGGGCTGAGCGGCCGGCCGCCTCGGCAGGTCCAGGTCGCACATCGCGCAGACGTAGTACTGCTCCCGTACGACGTTGAGCGCGCCGCACCCGTCGCACCGGCGGAACGTGAACACGGACGTGAAACCGCCGCCGTGGACGACAGCGGCTGCTTCGAGGGCGGCGGCGACCGCGGGCCAGGACGTCTCGGCGTCCGGACAGTACCCGGTCGACTGGTTGGTGATCTCCTCCGCCACCCAGCGGCCGCCCGCGCGCACCGGCGTGACCTCTCCCGCACCCAGGACCGGCGCTCCCCCGGCGCATGCCACGTGCTCGCTGCGCCGCGGTGCCAGTCGCAGAACGCCGTCCAGCGTGACGACGAAGGTGTACACCTCGCCTTCCCGGACCGCCGAGGGATCGAAGGGCCGTCCCCGGCTGTCCCGTTGCACCGCGGCGAGGATGTCCGCAGGACCGACGTACGGGTGGAGCGGGTACGGACACATGGCGCCCACTGTGACAGCGCCCTCCGCGCGCCGCACCCGAAATGGAAACCGCCTCCCGGCCGGCAGGGGAACCGGTCGGGAGGCGGAGTTCGTGGCGGGGTGCCGGGAGGGCGGCACCCCGAGGGGGCGGCGGTTGGCGGGTGACCCCGGACCGGATCACGGACGTGGTCCGGTGCGTGCCAGTGCGTGGCCGCCCGGTCAGCGGCCGCCCGCCACCCGCTCAGCCCTGGTGGGGGTAGGTGTAGTCGGTCGGCGGGACCAGCGTCTCCTTGATGGCCCGGGTCAGGGTCCAGCGCTGGAGGTTCTGCGGGGCGCCCGCCTTGTCGTTCGTACCCGAGGCACGGCCGCCGCCGAAGGGCTGCTGGCCGACGACGGCGCCGGTCGACTTGTCGTTGATGTAGAAGTTGCCCGCGGCGTACCGCAGCTTCTCCATCGTGTACGCGGCCGCGGCGCGGTCGTTCGCGATGACGGCACCGGTCAGGGCGTAGTCGGAGACCGACTCCATCTGCTCCAGCATCTCGTCGAACTTGTCGTCCTCGTAGACGTGGACCGCGAGGATCGGGCCGAAGTACTCGGTCGTGAAGACCTCGTTCTCCGGGTCGCTGCACTCGATGACGGTCGGGCGGACGAAGTAGCCCACCGAGTCGTCGTACGTGCCGCCCGCGATGATCGTGCACGCCGGGTCGGCCGCGGCGCGGTCGATGGCGGCCTTGTTCTTCGCGAACGAGCGGTCGTCGATGACGGCGCCCATGAAGTGCGACAGGTCGGTGACGTCGCCCATGGTGATGGAGTCGACCTCGGCCGCGAACTTCTCCTTGAAACCGGAGTTCCAGATGGAGGCCGGGACGTAGGCGCGCGAGGACGCCGAGCACTTCTGGCCCTGGTACTCGAAGGAGCCGCGGGTCAGCGCGGTCTTCAGGACGGCGTGGTCGGCCGACGGGTGGGCGACGACGAAGTCCTTGCCGCCGGTCTCGCCGACGAGGCGCGGGTAGGTGCGGTAGTTGGCGATGTTGTTGCCGACCGTCTTCCACAGGTGCTGGAAGGTGGGGGTCGATCCGGTGAAGTGGATACCGGCCAGGTCGCGGTGGTTCAGGGCCACCTCGGAGACGGCGATGCCGTCGCCGGTCACCAGGTTGATGACGCCCTTGGGCAGACCGGCCTCCTCCAGGAGCTGCATCAGCAGCACGGCGGCGTGGGTCTGCGTCGGGGACGGCTTCCAGACCACCACGTTGCCCATGAGGGCCGGGGCGGTGGGCAGGTTGGCCGCGATGGCCGAGAAGTTGAACGGCGTGATCGCGTAGACGAAGCCCTCCAGCGGGCGGTGGTCCATGCGGTTCCACACACCCGCGGAGTTCGCCGGGGGCTGCTCGGCCAGGATCTGGCGCGCGTAGTGCACGTTGAAGCGCCAGAAGTCGACGAGCTCGCAGGGGCAGTCGATCTCGGCCTGCTGGGCGGTCTTGCCCTGGCCGAGCATCGTGGAGGCGGCCAGCGTCTCGCGCCAGGGGCCGGAGAGCAGCTCGGCGGCGCGCAGGATGATGGCGGCGCGGTCGTCGAAGGCCATCGCGCGCCAGGCCGGGGCTGCGGCGAGGGCCGCGTCGATCGCGTCCTGCGCGTCCTGCTCGGTGGCGCCGGCGAACGTGCCGATGACGGCCTTGTGGTTGTGCGGCTGGACGACGTCGAAGCGCTCGCCGCCACCCATCCGCTTCTCCCCGCCGATGGTCATCGGCAGGTCGATGGGGTTCTGGCTGAGCTCCTTGAGCTTCACCTCGAGGCGGGCGCGCTCCGGGGAGCCCGGGGCGTAGGAGTGGACCGGCTCGTTGACCGGCGCGGGGACCTGGGTGACAGCGTCCATGGTTTCCGTTGCTCCTTCAGTAGAGGGGTGGAGGGGGCTCAGCCCTTGGTGAGGATGGAGCGGCCGAAGAACAGCAGGTTGGCCGGCTTCTCCGCGAGGCGGCGCATGAAGTAGCCGTACCAGTCGGTGCCGTACGCGGTGTAGACACGCATGCGGTGGCCCTCGGCCGCGAGCCGGATGTGCTCGTCGCTGCGGATGCCGTACAGCATCTGGAACTCGTACTCGTCGAGCTTGCGCCCGGCCTTGCGGCCCAGTTCCTGGGCGATGGCGATCAGACGCGGGTCGTGGGACCCGATCATCGGGTAGCCCTCGCCCTCCATCAGGGTCTTCAGGATGCGGACGTACGCCTTGTCGATCTCGGCCTTGTCCTGGTACGCGACGGAGGCGGGCTCCTTGTAGGCGCCCTTCACGATGCGCACGCGGCTGCCGGCGTCGGCCAGCCGTCGGGCGTCGTCCTCGGTGCGGAACAGGTAGGCCTGGATGACACATCCGGTCTGCGGGTGGTCCTTCCGCAGCTCCTCGTGGATGGCGAACATCGAGTCGAGGGTGGTGTGGTCCTCGGCGTCCAGGGTGACCGTGGTGCCGATCGCCGCCGCGGCCTCGACGACCGGGCGGACGTTGGCGAGGGCCAGCTCGTGGCCGTTCTCCAGCGCCTGTCCGAACATGGAGAGCTTGACGGACATCTCCGCCTTCGTGCCCAGACCGAGGTCCTTGAGGCGGCCGACGAGCTCCAGGTAGGCGTCGCGCGCGTCGGCGGCCTGCTCGGGGGTGGTGATGTCCTCGCCGACCACGTCGAGCGTGACTTCGAGCCCCTTGTCGGCGGCGTCCTCGATGATCGGGACGACCTGCTCGACGGACTCACCGGCGATGAACCGGTCGACAACCTGCTTCGTGCCCGGCGCTGCCGAGATGAAACGGCGCATCTTGTCGCTGCGTGACGCGGCGAGAATCACGGGACCCAGCACGGGGCACCTCCACGGAAAGTACGAACGAAGGCCGAACCGCCACAAGCGCCCGATAAGGAACAGAAGCGGTACAGCACGGAGAACCACCGTGAAATCTAAGGATCCCTCCGATCCTGTGCCATCGACAGCTGTCACGCATCCGTGCCCTGGATCTCAGACATATGTCTGAAGGGGTGCGAGAATGGCCGGGTGAAGGGCGATTACCAGGAGCTGGTCGACGAGATCTCCGCGCTGCTCGGCGTTCCCGCGACGCTGGAGAACCGCGACTTCGGCCTGGTCGCCTTCGGGGCGCACGACAGCGACGACGACACGGCGATGGACCCGGTCCGTACCCGTTCGATCCTGACCCGCCGCTCGACCCCTGCCGTCCGGGCCTGGTTCGAGAACTTCGGCATCACCCGCGCCACCGGCCCCGTCCGCATCCCGGCCGCCCCGGAGGCCGGTGTCTACCGGGACCGGATCTGCCTGCCGGTACGCCATCGGGGTGTCGTGCTCGGTTACGTATGGCTGCTGGACGCCGACCCGGGGCCGACCGACCAGCAGCTCGAAGCGGCGATGGACGTGACGGCCAGGATCGGGGCGCTGCTCTCCGACGAGGCACGGGCGGGCACCGATCTGTCCCGGGAGTTCGGCGCGGTCCTCACGGCGGGGCGCGGCTGGCAGCGCGACATGGCGGTGGCCGCGTTCAGCGAGGCGCTCGGCCCGGACGCCGAGGGGCTGCACACCGTGGTGTGCGTGACGCCGTGGCCGGACGACCCGCCGTCGGTGCGCACGGTGCCGTCGGCGGCGGCGCTGTCCGGCGCCCCCTCCCCGGGCGGCACGGGGGCCCCGGCGCTGGCCGCGCTGGTCCGGCTGCGGTCGCACGACGTCCTGGACCCGGCGCTCACGGCCGCCCGCCTGCTGCGCACCACCGGGGGAACGGCCGCCACCGCGGGAATCGCGGTGCCCCGCCGCGGTCTGGCGGAACTGGCCGACGCCTGGCGCGAGGCCTCGGCCGCGGCCCGGGCGGCGGCGGCCGAGACACGGTTCGGCCCGGTCGCCGAGTGGTCGGCCATCGGCCCGTACCGGCTGCTGACCGCGCTCGCCCCGGACACCTTGCCGGACCACGCGGTCCGCCCGCTGCTCACCCCGTCCCACCGGGACCTCGCCCGCACCGCCGAGGTGTTCCTCGACTGCGCGGGCCAGGCGTCCCGGACGGCCGCAGAGCTGGGCATCCACCGCCAGACGCTCTACTACCGACTCTCCCGGGTCCAGCAGCTCACCGGCCTGGACCTGAACGACGGCGAGGACCGGCTGCTGCTGCACATGGCGCTGAAGGCGTCCCGGCTCTGAGTTCTTCCAGGGCCCGGAAGGCGCTCGGCAGCGAAGGAACCCGGAGCGGCACAGGATCCTCGGGGGCAGCCAGGGAGCGGAATCCTGAGGGCCGGTCAGGGAGCGGAATGCACACTCATCCACGCCTGTGTGCCCGGCGGAAGCTCCGGCGAGGCCCCGGCGGTCGTCTCCGGTACCTGGGAGGTCCAGGAGGCCAAGGGCCGAAGTGGAGGCCGGAGCCGGAGCCCGGGCACGACCGGCCTGCCGAGGAATGAGCGGACCGGCCCCGAGCGCAAGGGGGTTCAGGCCGCCCGCTCGTCCGTGCCGGGCACCTTGCCGGTGGACAGGGCGATGCGGTTCCAGGTGTTGATGGCGAAGATCAGGGCCAGCAGCCCGGCGAGTTCGGCCTCCTCGAACACCGCTGCCGCGCGGGCGTAGACGTCGGCCGGTACCCCGCCGTGGGAGACCAGGGTGACGGCCTCCGTGAGCGCCAGCGCGGCCCGTTCCCCGGTGGTGAAGAAGTGTGCGGCCTCCCGCCAGACCGCCACCATGTGCAGCCGCTCCTCGCTCTCCCCCGCCTTGCGGGCGTCGGTGGTGTGCATGTGCAGGCAGTACGCGCAGCCGTTGAGCTGCGAGGAGCGGATCTGCACCAGTTCCACCAGCGCGGGATCCAGGCCCTGACGGGCGGCGGCATCGAAGCCGATGAGGGCCTTGAACGCCTTCGGGGCGGCCTTGGCGAAGTTGATGCGGGGAGCGTCGATGGCACCGGCTGCTGCTTCGTGGTTCGTCATGTCCTCTACGTTAGGAGCGGCAAAGACCTCGCGTAGGGTGCATTTTCATGTCGGATTCATGGGTCAATTCCGCAGAGCGGATCGGCAGCGACCTGCTCCTCGACCTGGCGGGGCCGGGCAGTCGCCGGGCCGTCCTCATCCGCGCGCTGCGCGACGCCGTACGGGAGGGGAGGCTGGCCCCCGGCACCCGGCTGCCGCCCTATCGGTCGCTCGCCGCCGACCTCGGCCTGGCCCGCAACACCGTCGCCGACGCCTACGCCGAACTGGTCGCGGAGGGCTGGCTGACCGCCCGGCAGGGTTCCGGCACCCGGGTCGCCCGGCGCGCCGCGCCCGTGGCGCCCGCCCGGGTCCCGAAGAAGGCGCCGCACCGCCCGGCCGGCCCCGTCCACGACCTGCACCAGGGCAAGCCGGACCCCGGTTCGTTCCCGCGCGCCGCCTGGCTCGGCGCCGCCCGGCGTGCCCTGAACTCCGCACCGAACGATGCCTTCGGGCCCGGCGACCCGCAGGGCCGCATCGAGCTCCGGCGGGCCCTGGCGGACTACCTGGGGCGCTCGCGCGGGGTCCGTACCACCCCCGAACGGATCGTGGTCTGCTCCGGGTTCGCCCATGCGCTGCGGCTGCTGTTCGGGGGCGGTGTCCTGCGCGGCCCGCTGGCCGTGGAGTCGTACGGGCTCGGCTTCCACCGGTCGATCCTGGACGCCGCCTCGGTGCGCACGGTCCCGCTGACGCTCGACGAGGACGGTGCGCGCGTCGACGAGCTGGCCGGACTGCCGGGCGTGCGGGGCGTCCTGCTCACCCCGGCCCACCAGTTCCCCACCGGTGGGCCGCTGCATCCGGAGCGGCGTTCGGCCGTCGTCGACTGGGCCCGCGGCCGGGGCGGACTGGTCCTGGAGGACGACTACGACGGGGAGTTCCGGTACGACCGGGAGCCGGTGGGTGCCCTCCAGGGGCTGGACCCGGAGCGCGTCCTCTATGCCGGTTCGGTCAGCAAGAGCCTGTCACCGGCGGTCCGGCTGGGCTGGATGGTGCTGCCGGAACACCTGGTCGACCGGGTACTGGCGGCGAAGGGCGAACGTGAGGCCTGGGCGAGCGTGCCCGATCAGCTGACCCTCGCCGAACTCATCGAATCGGGCCACTACGACCGCCATGTCCGCCGGATGCGCCAGCGTTACCGCGGCCGTCGCGACCAGCTCGTCGCGGCCCTCGGCGCCCATGCGCCGCACATCACGCCCACCGGCGTCGCCGCCGGACTGCACGCCGTCCTGCGACTGCCGCCCGGCAGCGAGCAGTCCACCGTCAAGGCTGCCGCCTGGCAGGGGCTCGGCGTCGACGGGCTCGACGCCTTCCGCCATCCCGCTGCGACGATGCCGGCACCGGACGGCCTGGTCGTGGGGTACGCGTCCCCGCCGGACCACGCGTTCGCCGCGGCGCTGGAAGCGCTCTGCCGGACACTGCCGCCGGCCTGACGCCGGTCGGCGGGTCTGCGAGTCAGCCGGTCGGCGGGTAGGTGGGCCGGTGGGGAGGCGGGTCTGCCGGTCGGTGGGCCGACGGGGCTGCGGATCCGCAGACCAACGGGTCGGCGGGGCAACGGACCAGCAGGTCCGCAGACCAACGGGTCGGACAGGATCTACATCCAGGACGGCGGGGCGGGCGCGACGATCGGCCGGTCGCTGACGACGGCGGCCATGACCAGAGGCGCGTCCCCGTCGCTCCGGCCGACGCTCACCCCCACCCAGCGCCCCTGCGCGGACACCGGCCCCCATACCGAGAGGTCGCCGTAGCAGTCCTCGTCGAGCAGGGCCTCGAAGAGCGGCGGTGCCGCTTCTCCGTCCTGCCGCGGGAGAGAGGACGTCTCGCTGCCGTCCTCCTGCCGGAGAAGCAGGACGTGGACGGCCACCTGCCGGTGGGCGCCCCAGCGGCCGTCCAATTCCTCGACGAGCGAGGCCAGATGCGCCTCGGCCGCCTCCTCCGCTTCGTCCCACTCGGCGCCGTCCGCCTCGTCGAGGGAGCCGCTCTCCCAGAGCGGGGCGATCCGGAAGCCCTCGCCCACGGTCATCGTCCACTCCCCCGTGCCCGGCTCGCCCTCGGCCACCGTCGGTCCGGCGGCCGGCAACGGCGCGGCCAGCAGGGCCTCGACGTCGGCGACGGCCCGCGCGATGCCGAACGTCTCTCCGGCCCGGGCGCTCACCGCGCGGCCCGGCCCGTCGGCAGCGGGACGGTGTCCCCGCACGGCCCCTGAAGTCGCGCCATGCCGTACATCAACTTCCTTCCCCGTCAACGCAGTTGTCGATCGTCCTCACGGGGCATCCTGACCGGGTGCGGTCCGGCCCTCCAGGACCACCTTCAGCCCGTCCGTCAGATCCTGCGCCGACGGCGCCGAGTCGCGGTCCATCATCCACTGGACCATGACCCCGGCGAGCAGCGCCTGACAGAACAGTCCGGCCACCCGGGCCTTCTCGGGATCGGTCTCCGGGTCGATGCCCAGCATGTTCTCCGCGAGCCCGTTCCGGCCCTCGCGCTGCGGGCCCGCCAGGGCCTTCTGCAGTTCGGGGTCGGTGTCGATCCTGGAGATGACCTCCATCTGGAGCTGCCAGACCGACCGGGTCTGCTCGTAGCTGCCGATCACCCGTTCCCAGGTTTCGCGGAACTGGTCGAGAGGCACCCGGGACCCGTCCTCACCGTCGGCGGCCCCCTCGGGTTCGTTGGTCAGCATGTCGCCCCACTCCTCCGTCACCTTGATGAAGGCGAGGTTGAGCAGGGCCTCCTTGGATCCGTAGTGGTAGCCGATGGACGCCAGGTTCGTACCGGAGGCGGCCACGATGTCGCGCGCCGTCGTCCGGGCGTATCCCTTCTCCAGCAGGCAGCGCTTGGCGCCTTCGAGCAGATCCTCACGATGTCCCATGACAGCAGCGTACCCGGCATGTGGACGTTCGTGTAAGACGCACGTCTACATGCCGGGTACGGCCGATCAGGGAGCGATCACACGGGTGCGGAATCAGCCGGTGAGGTTCACCGAGCGGGCCGAGGCCGCGCCGATCTCGGAGGAGATCTCGGTCAGCACCGACGCCGGGACGTCGTCGTCCACGGTGAGGACGACCAGCGCCTCGCCGCCGGCGGCGGCCCGGGAGACCTGCATGCCCGCGATGTTCAGACCGGCCTCGCCGAGGATCTTGCCGACCGCGCCGACGACGCCGGGGCGGTCGTCGTAGCGCAGCACGACCATGTGGTCGGCGAGCGCCAGGTCCACATCGTGCTCGCCGATCGCGACGATCTTCTGAAGGTGCTTGGGGCCGGCCAGTGTGCCGGAGACCGCGATCTCCTCGCCGCTGGACAGCGTGCCGCGGACCGTGACCACGTTGCGGTGGTCGGGCGACTCGGAGCTGGTGGTGAGGCGGACCTCGACACCGCGCTCCTGCGCGAACAGCGGGGCGTTGACGTACGACACGGTCTCGTCGACGACGTCCTCGAAGACGCCCTTGAGCGCGGAGAGTTCGAGCACCTTCACGTCGTGCTGGGTGATCTCGCCGTACACCTCGACGTCGAGACGGGCCGCGACCTCGCCCGCGAGCGCGGTGAAGATCCGGCCGAGCTTCTCGGCGAGCGGCAGTCCGGGACGGACGTCCTCGGCGATGACGCCACCCTGGACGTTGACCGCGTCCGGCACGAGCTCACCGGCCAGCGCGAGACGGACGGACTTGGCGACCGCGATGCCCGCCTTCTCCTGGGCCTCGTCGGTGGAGGCGCCGAGGTGCGGGGTGCAGACGACCTGGTCGAACTGGAACAACGGGGAGTCCGTGCAGGGCTCCTTCGTGTACACGTCGAGACCGGCGCCGGCGACGCGGCCCTCCTTGAGGGCGGAGGCGAGCGCCTCCTCGTCGACGATGCCGCCGCGCGCGGCGTTGACGATGCGCACCGAGGGCTTCACCTTGTGCAGCGCCTCGTCACCGATCAGGCCGAGCGTCTCCGGGGTCTTCGGGAGGTGCACGGTGATGAAGTCGGCAACCTCCAGCAGCTCGTCCAGCGAGAGGAGCTTGACGCCCATCTGCGCGGCGCGCGCCGGCTGGACGTAGGGGTCGTACGCGACGATCTTCATGCCGAAGGCCGACATGCGCTGGGCGACCAGGACGCCGATGCGGCCGAGGCCGACGACACCGAGGGTCTTCTCGCTCAGCTCGACGCCGGTGTACTTGGAGCGCTTCCACTCGCCGTTCTTGAGGGCGGTGTTGGCCTGGGGGATGTTGCGCGCCGTGGCGACCAGCAGACCGCAGGCGAGCTCGGCGGCGGTGACGATGTTGGAGGTCGGTGCGTTCACGACCATCACGCCGGCCTTGGTTGCCGAGGAGACGTCGACGTTGTCCAGACCGACACCGGCGCGGGCGACGACCCGCAGCTTCTTCGCGGCGGCGATGGCCTCCGCGTCGACCTTGGTGGCGGAGCGCACCAGGATGGCGTCGACATCGGCGATCGCGGGAAGCAGCGCGGCGCGGTCCGCGCCGTTGCAGTGCCGGATCTCGAAGTCCGGGCCCAGGGCGTCCACCGTGGCGGGCGACAGCTCTTCAGCGATGAGTACGACAGGTTTCGAGCTCACGTGAGTCCTCACAGATCCAGTGCGGACGGCCGTCCCGACGGCCGCAGGCGGTGGAGGGGCTTGCCGCGTGGAAGACGCACGACACTGTGGGCCTGACGCGTGTATGTGTGGAGAAGTGTAGTCATGCGCGAGGACGCAATCTGCGCCCCGTTGGAAGGATCACCCACACGGGGCTGGACGACTTGTACACACGTACGGCGCCGCCTCTTCCAGCGGTGAAGCAGGGATGACGCCCGAGGGGCGGGTCAGGGACCCGCCCCTCGGGCATCGGTGTTACGCCTCGTCGTCGTTGACCCAGCTCATGAGCTTGCGCAGCTCACGGCCGGTGGTCTCCAGCAGGTGGTCGCTGTCGGCCTTCTTGTACTCGTTGTACTTGGGCAGACCGTTGTGGTACTCGGCCATCCAGGCGTTGGCGAAGGTGCCGTCCTGGATCTCGGTGAGGACCTTCTTCATCTCGGCCTTGGTGGCGTCCGTGATGATCCGCGGGCCGGTGACGTAGTCGCCCCACTCGGCGGTCTCCGAGATCGACCAGCGCATCTTCTCCAGGCCACCCTCGTACATGAGGTCGACGATGAGCTTCAGCTCGTGCAGGCACTCGAAGTACGCGATCTCCGGCTGGTAGCCGGCCTCGGTCAGCGTCTCGAAACCGGCCTTCACCAGAGCGGCGGTGCCACCACAGAGGACGGCCTGCTCACCGAACAGGTCGGTCTCGGTCTCCTCGGTGAAGGTCGTCTTGATGACGCCGGCGCGGGTGCCGCCGATGCCCTTGGCGTACGAGAGGGCGAGCTCGAGGCCCTTGCCCGTGGCGTCCTGCTCGACGGCCACGATGCACGGAACGCCGCGGCCCTCCTCGTACTGGCGGCGGACCAGGTGGCCCGGGCCCTTGGGGGCGACCATGCAGACGTCGACACCGGCCGGGGGCTTGATGAAGCCGAAGCGGATGTTCAGGCCGTGGCCGAAGAACAGCGCGTCGCCGTCCTTGAGGTTGTCCTTGACGGACTCCTCGTAGACCTGGGCCTGGATCGGGTCCGGAACCAGGATCATGATGACGTCGGCCTCGGCGGACGCCTCGGCCGGGGTCACCACACGCAGGCCCTGCTCCTCGGCCTTGGCCTTGGACTTGGAGCCCTCGTGCAGACCGACACGGACGTCGACACCCGAGTCGCGCAGCGACAGCGCGTGGGCGTGGCCCTGGCTGCCGTAACCAAGGACCGCGACCTTGCGGCCCTGGATGATGGACAGGTCGGCATCGTCGTCGTAGAACAGCTCGGCCACTGGGTCTTCTCCTTGGTGTGCAGGTGTTGCGTCCCACCGTACGGCGGGGTGCGTCAGTTACGTTTTCGGGTCTCGCCATACGAGCGGCGCGGCTGACCCGGAATGATTTATGCCGTGCGGTCGAGGGCGCGCAGCGACCGGTCGGTGATCGAGCGTGCGCCACGTCCTATGGCGATGGTGCCGGACTGGACGAGCTCCTTGATGCCGAACTGCTCCAGCATCTTGAGCATCGCCTCCAGCTTGTCGGCGCCTCCGGTCGCCTCGATCGTGACGGCCTCCGGGGAGACGTCCACGGTCTTGGCGCGGAACAGCTGGACGATCTCGACGATCTGGGAGCGGGTCTCGTTGTCGGCGCGGACCTTCACCAGGACGAGCTCTCGCTGGATCGCAGCGGACGGCTCGAGTTCGACGATCTTCAGGACGTTGACCAGCTTGTTGAGCTGCTTGGTCACCTGCTCCAGGGGCAGGTCCTCGACACTCACGACGATGGTGATGCGGGAGATGTCGGGGTGTTCGGTGGTACCGACCGCGAGCGAGTCGATGTTGAAGCCGCGGCGGGAGAACAGGGCGGTGATCCGGGCGAGGACACCGGGCTTGTTCTCGACCAGGACGGAGAGCGTGTGCTTGGTGGACATGGAAGTCGGTCTCTCTCTGTCTCTCAGTCGTCTTCGTTGTCGCCGAAGTCGGGGCGGACGCCACGGGCTGCCATGACCTCGTCGTTCGAGGTGCCGGCGGCGACCATCGGCCACACCATGGCGTCCTCGTGGACGATGAAGTCGATGACGACCGGGCGGTCGTTGATCGAATTGGCCTCGGCGATGACCTTGTCCAGGTCGGCCGGGTCCTCGCAGCGGATCGCGTAGCAGCCCATGGCCTCGGACAGCTTGACGAAGTCGGGCACCCGGGTGCCCTTCGCCGCGTTGCCGTCGGTGTCGGCGCCGGTGTGCAGCACGGTGTTGGAGTAGCGCTGGTTGTAGAACAGCGTCTGCCACTGGCGGACCATCCCGAGTGCGCCGTTGTTGATGATGGCGACCTTGATCGGGATGTTGTTGAGCGCGCAGGTGGTGAGCTCCTGGTTGGTCATCTGGAAGCAGCCGTCACCGTCGATCGCCCAGACCGTGCGGTCCGGCATGCCGGACTTGGCGCCCATCGCGGCCGGGACCGCGTATCCCATCGTCCCGGCACCGCCGGAGTTCAGCCAGGTGGAGGGCTGCTCGTAGTTGATGAAGTGCGAGGCCCACATCTGGTGCTGGCCGACGCCCGCCGCGAAGATCGTGCCCTCGGGGGCGAGTTCCCCGATCCGCTGGATGACCTGCTGCGGCGAGAGGCTGCCGTCCTCCGGCAGGTCGTAGCCGACCGGGTAGGTCTCGCGCCAGCGGTTGAGGTCCTTCCACCATGCGCTGTAGTCGCCGGTGTGGCCCTCGGTGTGCTCCGCCTGGACCGCCTGGACGAGGTCGGCGATGACCTCGCGGGCGTCCCCGACGATCGGCACGTCGGCGGCGCGGTTCTTGCCGATCTCCGCCGGGTCGATGTCCGCGTGCACGATCTTGGCGTACGGGGCGAAGCTGTCCAGCTTGCCGGTGACCCGGTCGTCGAAGCGGGCGCCGAGCGCGACGATCAGGTCGGCCTTCTGCAGCGCGGTGACGGCGGTGACCGAACCGTGCATGCCGGGCATTCCCACGTGCAGCGGGTGGCTGTCGGGGAAGGAGCCGAGCGCCATCAGGGTGGTGGTGACGGGCGCTCCGGTGAGCTCTGCCAGCACCTTCAGTTCGGCGGTGGCCCCGGCCTTCATGACGCCGCCGCCGACATACAGCACCGGGCGCTTGGCCTGGGTGATGAGCTTGGCGGCCTCGCGGATCTGCTTGGCGTGCGGCTTGGTGACCGGGCGGTAGCCGGGCAGGTCCATGGCCGGGGGCCAGCTGAAGGTGGTCTTCGACTGGAGGGCGTCCTTGGCGATGTCGACGAGGACGGGGCCCGGACGGCCGGTGGAGGCGATGTGGAAGGCCTCCGCGATCGTGTGCGCGATGTCCTCGGCGCGGGTGACCAGGAAGTTGTGCTTGGTGATCGGCATGGTGATGCCGCAGATGTCGGCTTCCTGGAAGGCATCCGTACCGATGGCGGCCGAGGCCACCTGGCCGGTGATCGCGACCATGGGCACGGAGTCCATGGCCGCGTCGGCGATCGGGGTGACCAGGTTGGTGGCGCCGGGACCCGAGGTGACCATGCAGACGCCGACCTTGCCGGTGGCCTGCGCATAACCGGTGGCCGCGTGACCCGCGCCCTGCTCGTGGCGGACCAGGATGTGGCGGACCCGGGTGGAGTCCATCAGCGGGTCGTACGCCGGCAGGATGCAGCCGCCGGGGAGGCCGAATACCGTGTCCGCCCCGACTTCCTCGAGAGAACGGATGAGGGACTGCGCGCCCGTGAGGTGCTCAACGGTGGCGGACGACGATCCGCCGTTACGGGCCCGCGGCTGGGGATGGTGGGCCCCGGTGGCCTGCTCGGTCATCGGCATTCTCTTCTCGAAGCTGAGGGTTTTTGCGAGTGTTTTGCGATGGTTTGCGTGGTGCCGGTGCAATAAAAAACCCCTCGTGCCGTGAGGCAAGCGAGGGGAGCGCGTCGGTGCGGTCTGCAGAGTGTCACCGAGGAACTCTGCTTCAGCCGACGCGCTTTCCAAGTACGAGAATTCGGGTGCGCATGGCATTGACCCTCTCTCCGACGCACTCGACGTGTCAAGTGGGTGGGACGGGCGTCTCACCATGTGAGCCGGTGAGCAGGGGGACGGAGCCGCCCGCCAGGACCGGCTGGGCGGGCGGAGTGCCGGGCACCGGGAACTCGCCGCGGACCAGGGCGCGGCGCAGCCGGTACTCGTCCAGCGGGCCGGAGAAGGCCATGCCCTGGCCGTGCGTACATCCCATCGCGCGCAGGGCGAGAACCTGTTCCGGTACGTCGACGCCGTCGGCCACGGACTGCATGCCGAGGTCACAGGCGATCCGCAGCAGCCCGCTGGTGATCTTGTGCAGCCGGGCGGACTCGACGACGCCCTCGACCAGGCCTCGGTCCAGCTTCAGCACGTCGATGGGGAGCCTGCGCAGGGCGTTGATCGCCGCGTAGCCGCTGCCGAAGCCGTCCAGCGCGATCCGTACGCCGAGGCGCCGCAGGGCGACCAGTCGCTGTTCGAGCTCGTCGAAGGAGACCCGCGGGTCGCTGTCGGCGACCTCGATCATCAGGGCCCCGGACGGCAGCCCGTGCCGCGTCAGCAGCGCCTCGACGGAGCCGAACGGCGTCCCCTTGTCGAGGAGTCTGCGGGCGGAGAGCCGGACGGCGACGGAGACCTGGTGGCCGGCCCTGGCCCGGTCGGCGGCCTGCTCGACGGCCTCTTCGAGGAGCCAGCGGCCCAGTTCCGCGGTGCGGTCGCTGTCCTCGGCCACCCGGAGGAACTCGGCGGGCGTGAAGAGGATGCCCTGGGCGGAGCGCCAGCGGGCCTGCGCGGCGACGGCCGCGACCGTGCCGCTGGCCAGATGGACGACGGGCTGGTGGAGCAGCGCGAACTCGCCGTCGCGCAGCGCGGTGCGCAGCCGGGCCGCCAGCTCGGAGCGGCGCACCACCTCGGCCTGCATCTGCGGGGCGTACAGCTCGACGCGGTCCTTGCCGCCGGCCTTGGCGCGGTACATGGCCAGGTCGGCGTTGCGCATCAGGTCGTTGGGGGTGATTCCGGGCTCGGCGAAGGCGACCCCGATGGAGGCGGTGACCCGGACCTCCCCGGCGCCGATGCGGTAGGGCTGGGAGAGCGTGAGGCGCAGCCGGTCGGCGATCTCGTGGACCTGGTACTCGCGGGCGGCCTGCTCACTTCCGCCGTCGCCGACGATGAGGGCGGCGAACTCGTCCCCGCCGAGGCGGGCCGCGGTGTCCCCCGCCCGGACGGACTCCTGGAGTCGGCGGGCGGCCTGGATGAGCAGCTCGTCGCCGGCCTGGTGGCCGAGCCGGTCGTTGGCGGCCTTGAAGCCGTCCAGGTCGATGAAGAGCACGGCGGTGCCCGCGTCGCCCGCCCGGCGGCCGCCGAGGACCCGGCGGACCCGGTCGGTGAAGAGCGCCCGGTTGGGCAGGTCGGTGAGCGGGTCGTGCTCCGCGTTGTGCTGTAACTGGGCCTGGAGCCGCACCCGTTCGGTCACATCGCGGCTGTTGAGGATCAGACCGCCCTGGTGGCGGTTGACGGTGGACTCGACGTTCAGCCATTCACCGGTGCCGGACCGGAAGCGGCACTCGATGCGGGTGGCAGGCTCCTCGCCGGGCGGTGCGGCGAGGAACCGCCGCACCTCGTGGACCACCCCGCCGAGGTCCTCGGGGTGGATGATCGAGGAGAGCTCGGAGCCGATGAGGTCGTCCGCCTCGCGTCCGTAGACTCCGGCGGCGGCGGGGCTGACGTAGCGGAGTATGCCGGTCGGGGCGGCGATCATGATGACGTCGCTGGAGCCCTGCACCAGGGAGCGGAAGTGGTTCTCCTTCTGCGCCAGTTCCTGGGTGAGGGCGATGTTGTCGACGAGCATGATGCCCTGCCGGACAACCAGCGCGAGCACCACCGTGCACCCGGTGAACACCACGACGCGGTCCACGCGGCGGCCCTCGATGACGTTGTAGAGGATGCCCAGGGTGCAGACCGCCGCCGCGAGATACGGCGTCAGCGCGGCCAGCGAACCGGAGATGGGGCGACTGGTGGTACGGGGCACGGCCCGCTGCCTGTCGGCGTCGTCCTCGTCCCGGGCGACGCCCCAGGGTGCGTACGCGAGGAGCAGCGATCCGGCGAACCAGCCGGCGTCGAGCAACTGGCCGGACCGGTAGGTCTGGCGCAGCAGCGGCGAGGTGAACAGGGCGTCGCACAGGACGGTGAGGGCCAGCGCGGCGATGGCGGTGTTCACCGCGGCGCGGTTGGCGCTGGAGCGCCGGAAGTGCAGTGCGAGCACCATGGAGACCAGCACGATGTCGAGCAGCGGATAGGCCAGCGAGAGAGCGGCGCGGGCCACGCTGGCGCCCTCGACGTCCGCCACGTGTGCGGTGTGGGCGAGGGCGAGGCTCCAGGAGAGCGTGAGCAGCGATCCGCCGATCAGCCAGGAGTCGAGGACCAGACAGAGCCAGCCGGCCCGCGTGACGGGACGCTTGGCCAGGACGAGCAGTCCGACGATCGCCGGCGGCGCGAAGCAGAGGAAGAAGAGGTCGGCGAAGGAGGGGCTGGGCACCTGGATCTCACGCACGAACTCGTACCAGCCCCACACCCCGTTGCCCGCCGCGGCCATCAGGGAGGAGAGCGAGAACAGCAGCCAGGCGGGCCGGAATCTGTTGTCCGCGGCGCGCGCGAAGAGGAAGCACGAGACGGCGGCGACCAGCGCGGCCGCGCTCAGGCCGAAGTCCCCCATGAACACCGCGAGTCGGCCCCCGCCCCATCCCACGGCCGCACCCACCGCGTATCCCGCGCAGACGAGGCCGAGGAGAAGCCGCGGGACCAGCGCGGGCGCCCGGTCCGCGACCGGCCGCCTGGCCAGGAACGCCCCACGGGTGCTCGCCGGGGCGCTCACCGGGGTGCCCTCGATGTCGCCGGACGGCTGCGGCGCCGGCGCACCGGACGCAGCGTCGGCAGCCACCGGCCGCCCTGCCGTGTCGGATCGTTCGCCCCTCGGCCGTACATCGCCCGTCGCCCCCTCGCGTGTGGCTTCCTCCCCTGCGCCGCCCTCCACGGCGCAGCCCCCCTTTCGGGACGATACACCAGACCCGTCACAGAGGGACATAGTTCCTCTACTCTCCGTGACGACCTGCGGTGTTGTCGGCACGGAGTGGTACCACACGTGCTCGCAGCGTGTTCAGCCGGTGGTGCGCACGACGTTGTGCACCGGCTCCCCCGCGGCGAAACGGCTGAGCTGGCCGACGAGCAGACGCTTGGCGCGCGGCAGGAACGCCGAAGTGCTGCCGCCGACATGCGGAGTGATGAGGACGTTCGGAGCATGCCAGAGGGGATGGCCGGAAGGGAGCGGTTCCGGGTCGGTGACATCGAGGGCGGCGCGCAGTCGGCCGGACTCGAGCTCGGACAACAGGGCCGAGGTGTCCACTACACCGCCGCGGGCCACGTTCACCAGCAGCGCCCCGTCCGGCATCGCGGCGAGGAAGTCCGCGCCGACCAGCCCCTGTGTGGACGGGTTCAGCGGGGTGGAGAGAATGACGACGTCGGCCTCGGGCAACAGCGTGGGCAGATCGTCGAGTGTGTGTACGGGCCCGCGTGCGGTTGTCCGTGCGGAGCGTGCGACGCGTGCCACCCGCGCGCACTCGAAGGGCGCGAGCCGGTCCTCGATGGCGGAGCCGATCGATCCGTACCCGACGATCAGCACGGACTTGTCGGCGAGGGCCGGGTAGAAGCCGGACCGCCACTCCTCCTTGTCCTGGCCGTGCACGAAGCCGGGAATTCCGCGCAGCGAGGCGAGGATCAGCGCGAGGGTGAGCTCGGCGGTGGAGGCCTCGTGGACCCCCTTGGCGTTGCACAGCCGTACGCCCGCGGGCAGCAGTCCGAGGCCGGGCTCCACATGATCGATGCCCGCGGAGAGTGTCTGCACGACCTGGACCCCGCCCATGCCGCCGAGCGGACGGACCGCCACCACCGGTCCCTTCATGTAGGGGACGACGTAGAAGGCGCAGTGCGCGGGGTCGGCGGGGAAGTCCTGCCCGCCGTCCCAGAAGCGGTAGTTGAGGCCCTCGGGGAGTCCGTCGATCTCGTCGGCCGGAAAGGGCAGCCATACGTCGGGGGCCGCTGCGGAATGCGTGGTGGAAGTCATGGTCAGGAGGCTATGCGAAGCCCGGAAGGACGCAGAGGTTAGCTTGGGGGGTGCGGTACGAGGGAGGGTTCGGGGAGTTGGAGCGCAGAAGTCTCGGTGCGGCGGCGCTTGCCGTGGGCGCGGTCGGCCTCGGCTGCATGCCGATGAGCTGGGCGTACGGCGCCTCACGGCAGCGGGGCGACGAGGCGTTGCGTGCGGTGCGCGCGGCGCTCGACGCGGGCGTCGAACTGCTCGACACCGCCGACATGTACGGGCCGTTCACCAATGAGCTGCTGGTGGGGCGGGCGTTGAAGGGACGCCGTGAGCAGGCGTTCCTCTCCACCAAGTGCGGGCTGCTGGTGGGCGATCAGCACATCGTGGCCAACGGCCGGCCCGGCTACGTACGGCGGGCCTGCGACGCCTCGTTGCGGCGGCTGCAGACCGATGTGATCGATCTCTACCAGCTCCACCGGGCCGATCCCGAGGTGCCCGTCGAGGAGACCTGGGGCGCGATGGCGGAGTTGGTGACCGCGGGCAAGGTGCGCGCGCTCGGGCTGTGCGCGGTCGGTGCCAGGGCCGGGCGCCGGCGCGGAGCGCGGACGCACGACGAAACGATCCGGCAGCTGGAGCGGGTCCAGCAGGTGTTTCCGGTGAGCGCGGTGCAGGCGGAGCTCTCCGTCTGGTCCCCGCAGGCGTTGGAGGCTCTGCTTCCCTGGTGCGTGGCGCGCGGGGTCGGGGTACTGGCCGCGATGCCGCTGGGCAGCGGCTATCTGACGGGGACGCTCACTCCGGGGCAGGGTTTCGAGCCGGAGGATCTGCGGGCCAGGCATCCGCGGTTCACCGCCGAGATGATGGCCGCGAACCAGCCGGTGGTGGTGGGGCTGCGGCGGATCGCTGAGCGGCACGGGGCGACGCCGGCACAGGTCGCCCTGGCCTGGGTGCTGCGCCAGGGACCCCAGGTGGTTCCGGTCCCGGGGACCAAGCAGGAGCGGTGGGCCGTCGAGAACGCGGCGGCTGCCGGGCTGACGCTGACGGCCCAGGACCTCGACGAGATCGACCGGCTGCCGGACGCGCGGGAGTCGTGGGACTGAGGCCCGCACGCCGGTCGTCGGCGCGTGCGGTTTGATCGCCGAGCGAGAAAGTCCGCGGGCTTCGGGAACCCTGGGCGCGGCAGCGGTGTAAGAACAGTGGACAGGCGGTCGTCGAAGGGGTCGGTGCTGTGCGCGGTGCGAGGTTCGGATCTGTGCGGGAACCGGTGGGGCGTCGCGCGACGCCCCGCGGGGGTGGTCGCGTTGCGCGGCGGGGTGCGGTGGCCGTGCTGGCGGCCGGTGCCCTGCTGTTCGGCGCGGGGTGCTCCTCGCAGGAGGGTGCCGAGAGCACGGCGGGCCAGGGGGTGAGCTCACCGGCCGGTACGTCCGCGCCCCCGCCGAGCCGGAAGGCCTCGCCCTCCACGTCGCCCTCGGCCTCGCGTCCCCCGGCCGATCTGCCGCCCGCCAAGGGATCGGTGAAGGTGGTGTCGACCCTCACGGAGGGGCTGGACTCGCCGTGGGGTCTCGCGAAGCTGCCCGACGGCGATCTGCTGGTGTCCTCGCGCGACAAGGGGACGATCACCCGGATCGACGCGAAGAGCGGGAAGAAGACGCTGCTGGGCACCGTGCCGGGGGTGGCACCGGCCGGTGAGGGCGGGCTGCTGGGCCTCGCCGTCTCCCCCGACTACGGCACCGACCACCTGGTGTACGCGTACTTCACCACCGCTTCGGACAACCGCATCGCCCGCATGCTCTACGACGAGGACGGGACGACCCCCGGTCAGCTGCTGGGCGCCCCGGACACGATTCTGCGGGGCATCCCGAAGGGTGCCGTCCACAACGGCGGGCGGATCGCCTTCGGCCCGGACCGCATGCTGTACGCGGGCACGGGCGAGACGGGGGACGACGGTCTCGCGCAGGACAAGAAGTCACTGGCCGGCAAGATCCTGCGGATGACCCCGGACGGTGAGCCGTTGCACGGAAATCCGCAGGCCGACTCCGTCGTGTATTCGTACGGTCACCGCAATGTGCAGGGTCTGGCGTGGGACGGGGACAAGCAGCTGTGGGCGTCCGAGTTCGGCCAGGACACCTGGGACGAGCTGAACCGGATCGTGCCGGGCGGGAACTACGGCTGGCCGGAGGCCGAGGGCAAGGCCGGGCAGGCCGGATTCCTTGATCCCGTGGCACAGTGGAAGACGTCCGAGGCGTCCCCGAGCGGTATCGCCTACGTCAAGGGATCGATCTGGATGGCCGGTCTGCGGGGTGAGCGGCTCTGGCGGATCCCGCTGTCCGGTACGGCGGACAAGGAACCTCTGGCGGCACCCCAGGCGTTCCTGGAAGGTAAGTACGGCCGTCTGCGCACCGTGCTCGCGGCAGGCGGCGACAGACTCTGGCTCGTGACGAGCGAGACGGACACCCGCGGCACCCCGAAGCCGGGAGACGACAGGATCCTGGTGGTCGAGGTGCGGTAGGGCCTCTCGGACGAGAGACCTCGGCGGCCACAGCAGGCGGAAGGGTGCGCAGCCCGTGTTCAATTTCTTCGAGGAGCTCTTCGCACCCGGCCGCAAGCACACCGCGGAGGAGCAGAAGCGACTGGAGCTGACCCGGGTGGATCTCGGCATCGGTGACCCCGCGCGCGGCCCCATCGACCTGACTTCGGGCAAGGTCGTGGTCCGTCGCCGGGACGAGGACGGGGACCCGGGCGGGACGGACGGGGACCGCGACGACACGGACGGCGGCGATGCGGACGACGGCAGCGGATCCGACGGAGGCGGTGCGGGCGGCGGCGGCGACGGTGGCGACGGGGCCTGACCTCGCGGGGCCGCCCCGCCGGCGCCGATCCGATGGCGCCGCCCGGATGACGGCAACGCCCGGGCGTCGGCCCTACGCGTCCTTCGGCATCCGGTACAGCCGCAGCCGGTGGGCGAGTGCGGCCGCCTCGCCGCGGCCCGTGACGCCGAGTTTGGCCAGGATGTTCGAGACGTGCACGCTCGCCGTCTTGGGCGAGATGTAGAGCTCCTCGGCGATTCTGCGGTTGGTGTGGCCTGCGGCCACGAGCCGGTGCACGTCCTGCTCGCGCGGGGTCAGCCCGAAGGACTCCACCGCGGCGGCCGCCGCGGCCCGGAGCTGTTCCTCCGAGTGGTCCTGGCCTCCCTGCTCGTCCCCGTGGTCCGGGACGGTCACGGCATCCGGGATCGTGTCGTCCGAGGCCGGTGCGGAGCCGGGAGCGGCGGCGGGATCGGTGAGGGTGATGCGTGCGCGGCCTGCCAGCAGCTCGATGGTCTCGGTCAGCGGGCGCGCGCCGAGCCGGCCGGCGGTGTCATGGGCGTCGCGCAGCAGCGCGGTGGCCGCGGTGCGGTCGCCGGAGGCGATGAGCAGGGCCTCCGCCCAGCGGTGGCGGATCTGCGCCAGTTCGTACGGACGGTGCAACGGTGCGAAGACCTGGGCGGCGCGGGACCAGTGTTCCGGGGTGTCGAGGCCTTCGGCACGGGCCAGTTCGGCATCGATCAGCACACCGTAGGCAGCCCATACGGGGACGAGTACCGGCAGCCGCTTGAGGTGGCTGCGCACGAGGGCGAGGATGCCGGGCCGGCCCGGTTCGGTGGCGGGCAGCCCCCGGGCGTCGGCCTCCGCCGCCGCGACGGCGTGCAGCAGCGGGAAGGCGTACCGCTGGGTGCCGGTCGGGAAGCCCTCCGCCGCCTGGGCCTCGAAGACGGCCCGCGCCTCGGGGAGGTTCCCCTGCTGCACGGCGATGGTGAGGGTGTGGCGGACGATGTCGATGACGAACTGCGGCTGCGGATCGCTGGAGCCGAAGCCCCTTTTGGTCAGCGCCAGTTGCCGTTCGGCCTCGGCGAGGTCCCCACGTGCCAGGGCCACTTCGGTGCGGCGTGCGGCAACCAGGCCCTGCGGCTTCCGGGAGAGCGCCTTGCGGGCGGCTGCCTCGGCGGTGGCCAGGGCCTCGTCCCAGCGGCCGAGGGAGAACAGCGACATCGCCTGGTTGGTGCGGACCCAGGCCTCCGTGTCCGCGACACCGTGGCTGTGGCAGATGTCGATGCCGTGGTCGGCGGCCGCCACCGCCTCCAGCGAACGGCCCATGGCTTCGAGGGTGGAGGGGAGATTGGTGGCCGTGCGGCCCATGATGCCGACGAGACCCAGCTCATCGGCCCGGTCACGGACGGCGTACATCTCGGCGATGCCCTCGTCGACGGCTCCGGCGTCGGCGTTCAGCCAGCCCCGGGTGAGCCGCGCGTGCAGCTCGATGTACTCGTCGCCGACCAGCCGGGCGTACTCGACGGCCCGGTCGGCGGCGGCGAGGGTCTCGGCGCCGGGCCGGTGCAGGGCGCCCCAGCCGGCCACGCTCGTCAGGACGTCCGCGTGCACGGCCGACGGGGGCAGGCCGCGCACCAGTTCCTCGGCCGTGGCCAGTTCCTCCCAGCCGTCGCCCCGGGTGAGGTCCTGGACCAGGCGGGAGCGCTGGACCCAGAACCAGGCAGCGCGCAGGGCGTCGTCCTCGCCGTCCAGGATGCGCAGGGCCTTCTTGCAGATGGCGAGGGCCCGTTCGCGCTCGCCGCCGAAGCGGGCGGCGACGGTGGCCTCCGCCATCAGGTCGAGGTGGCTCAGCGGGGCGGAGCCGTCGCGGCCGCAGGCCGGATAGACCTCGGCGTAGTCGATGGGGCGCAGCGTGCCGCGTATCGCCTCGGGGGCGTCGTCCCACAGTTCCATCGCCCGTTCCAGCAGCCGCAGTTGCTCGGCGTAGGCGTTGCGGTGGCGGGCTTCCACCGATGCCTTCAGCACGGCGGGCAGCGCCTTGGCCGGATCGCGTGCCCCGTACCAGTAGCTCGCGAGGCGCGTGGCGCGTTCCCCGTCGCGGACGAGGGCGGGGTCGGCCTCCAGGGCCTGGGCGTAACGGCGGTTGAGCCGGGAGCGTTCACCGGGAAGGAGGTCGTCGCTGACGGCTTCGCGGACCAGGGAGTGCCGGAAGCGATAGCCGTTGCCCTCCGGGGTGGTCAGCAGCAGATTGGCGCCGACGGCTCCGCGCAGGGCCTCGATGAGCTCGTCCTCGGCGAGGCCGGCTACGGCTGCCAGCAGCTCGTACTCGACCGCGGAGCCGCCCTCGGCGATGATGCGGGCGACCTTCTGGGCGTCGTCGGAGAGCGCCTCGACGCGGACGAGGAGGACGTCGCGCAGGGAGCCGGGCAGCCCGGCCCCGTCGCCGCACTCCAGACTGCAGGCGAGCTCCTCGACGAAGAAGGCGTTGCCGTCGGACCGCTCGAATATCTCGTCCACCAGGGCGGGTTCGGGGGCGGCCGCGAGGATGCCGGTGAGCTGGCGGCGGACCTCGGCCCGGTTGAACCGGGCGAGCCCGAGGCGGCGCACGGTACGCAGCCGGTCCAGCTCGGCCAGCAGAGGGCGCAACGGGTGGCGGCGGTGGATGTCGTCGGCCCGGTAGGTGCCGATCACGACGAGGCGGCCGCTGCGCAGCGTACGGAAGAGGTAGGCGAGCAGGTGCCGTGTGGAGGAGTCGGCCCAGTGCAGGTCCTCCAGGACGAGCACGACGGTACGGTCCGCCGAGATGCGCTCCAGCAGCCTGGCGGTCAGCTCGAAGAGACGGGCGGTGCCGTGCTCGTCGGCCGCGTCCCGGCCGGCCTCGCCGAGTTCGGGAAGGAGCCGGGCAAGTTCGTTCTCCTGGCCCGCGCAGGCGGCGGCCATCTCCTCGGGCAGGGTGCGGCGCAGGGCGCGCAGGGCGGTGGAGAAGGGGGCGTACGGCAGGCCGTCGGCTCCGATCTCGACGCAACCGCCGACGGCGACAACGGCCTCGCGGCGGACCGCCACCGCGAGGAACTCCTCGACCAGGCGCGTCTTGCCGACGCCCGCCTCGCCGCCGACGAGAAGCGCCTGCGGCTCGCCGCCGCCACCGCCGGACGGGGCGGTGGCGGCGAGTGCGTCCGTGAGCGCGCCGAGTTCACGTGCGCGGCCGACGAACACGGGACTGACTGACCTGGTCTCCACGTCGCCGAGCATCGCACACAGGTCCGGCAACGGGGAGCGGGAAAGCCGGACATGCACAGTCGTCCGCCCTTACGCGGCGTGCGCGAACCGCTCCCGGTCCCTGTCCGCACTCACCGTCCCCTCGCGTTCCTGGCGTGCGGAACCGCGCGCCGCCTTCCGGGCACGGCGGGCCTCCCGGACGAGCCGCTCGTTGTCGGCGCGGCGGACGAGTTCGGCTGCCATGACCTTGTGGAGTTCCAGCTCGTACATGTGATTCCCCCTGGGGACGGGCCCGTTGGGCCTCGGTGGCGGCAGTGCTTCTGCCGTGCCACCACTGTCGTCCCCCAGGGGGTGGTGCCGCATCGGGCGAGTTCCGCATCTGTGGCGGCCGGGGGCCTTAGGGAGGGGCTTACGCCACCGCAGGGGCCCTGCCGAGGCGCCCGCACATGCCTTAGACCGCGCCGCGAGGTGACGTACGCGAGGAACCGGGGCCTCCGCAGTCGGACAGACCCGGCTCTAACCAGCCGCCGCCGGCGCCGTCGGCAGGGCGACGATGAGGTCGAAGTACATGCACACGGCGATCAGCACACCCAGGACGCCGAGGGCGATTCCCCCCTTGGCGACCGCGCGGATCCAGCCGGGCTGCGGGTGCGCGGACGGGGCGCCGAACGCCGGACGGACCAGGACGTAGACGCCGACAAGCAGCGCGAGCAGGCCGAAGAGGCCGTTGACCAGCGCGGTGGCGTGCCACGCGTCGCCGTAGATCTCGGAGATCTGCTGTGCGGCGGATGCGCCGGACGAGGTCTTCATCTGCCCGATCAGCGTCTCGCGCTCGGCGGCGACCCGGCCGCTCCAGGCTCCGGTGAGCGAGACGATGCCCAGTCCGACGGAGACGACGGCCGCGGCGGCGGTGGCGAGGCCGGAGGAGTCCTTGTCCGACTCGTCGTCGTCCGGCTCAAGATTGGAGTCGAGGTCGAGATCGAGGTCCTGCTCCGGGTCGAGGTCCTGTTCCGCGCCGGCGCCGGACTCGGGGTCCGCCTTGTCGAGTCGCGTCTCCGTGCCACCGGTCACGGCGGCACCGGGGGCGGCGGCGTCGGGGGCTGCGGCGTCGGGGGCGGCCTTCTCGGCGGTGATCTCGGCGGTCCTGCCCGCGTCCTTGTCCGCGGTCGTCTCCTTGGTGGTCTTCGACTCGCCGTCGCCCTCGGCGACGGGAGCGGTGGGTGCAGTGGGAGTCGTGGGGTTCATGTACCGCACGGTAGGTGCCTCAGATGAGAGCCCTCTTAACGCGCCCGCTCCGGTTGCGCCACACGGCCTTCCCGACCGCAGTCCGGCGTGTTCCGGGGTGATCCGGACTTCACCGGGGGCAACCGTGCGCGGGCTTGCGGGCTTGCGGGCTGCGGGCTGCGGGCTGCGGGCTGCGGGACGAACCTTTCGCCTCCTGGTGCGGATCGGAGGTCGGCCGTCTACGACCTGCTCCGCTCCGGCCGTCGTTCGCTGACGTTGCCGTCAAACGGCACAGGGGCCCTGCTGAATGCCCCAGCGGGGCCCTGTCATTTCACCCTCTATTCGCCTGGCGTCGAGTCCAGCCGCTCCGGTGAGAACCGCTGAATTACTGGATTATCTGCCAATCCAGGGACATTCGCAGTCAGACGAAGGGTTGTCCCGTAAAACAATCTACGTCTCAGGGGTGGCGGGGTAGTCAGGGTGATCGCCGTAAGGTGACGCGAGGTCGAGCAGGTCGTCACATGGCCAGGTCTCGCCGTCGTACTGGCAGTCATCGCGGTTGTCCCACGGTAGTTCGGGGTCGCCCGTGGCAGGACTGAGTGCATGGCGGGCGAGCACGCGCCGCTTGGCTTCAACCTCCCGCAGGATGCGAGCTGGGTCGTGCAGCGCGACGTGCAGGGCGATCGTGGGATGGAAGCCGGAGAGTTCTCCTTGGCAGAAGTCGACGGTGTGCCCGTGAGCGGTCCACTCCCCGCAGTCGTCACCGTCGCAGCGTCGGGCCAAGTCTGCCTCCTCGTTCAGCCGTGCGTGGAGGAACGCCACAAGGTCTTGGCTCATGGGGCCATCCTGGATGATGCGCCAGGCCCGGTCGCCTGATTTCCGTGCCGAGGGCAGGACCCAGCCGGCAGACGGGCAACTGGGATGATCTTGCTGTGGCTGGTGTGATCACGGCGTCGGAGCCGTCTTGGATATCCCCGTTCACCGGGCTGAGCCCGCGGCAGTTCGGGAAGCTGGTGACGGTGCTGCGGTGCGAGGGGGCGGACTCGGTCCGCAGGGGTCGGCCGTGGAGTCTTCCGCTGGAGGACCGGGCCCTGTTGGTCGCGGCCTACTGGCGCACGAACCTGACCACGCGGCAGCTCGCCCCACTGTTCGGCGTGTCCAAGTCGGCGGCGGACCGCATCATCGACCACCTCGGGCCGATGCTCGCGCTCCAGCCCCGAAAGCGGTTCGCGAAGGACACCGTGCTCATCGTGGACGGCACCCTGGTCCCCACCCGGGACCACACCATTGCCGCGCAGTCCAAGAACTACAGGTACTCCACCAACCACCAAGTCGTCATCGACGCCGACACCCGCCTGGTCGTCGCGGTCGGCCGGCCGCTGGCCGGGAACTGCAACGATTGCAAGGCATGGGGGAGTCCGGCGCCAAAGCCGCCGTCGGCAAAACCATGACGATCGCCGACGGCGGCTACCCGGGCACCAGACTTGTCATGCCCCACCGACGCCGCAAAGGCGAAGAACTGCCCGAATGGAAGCAGGCGCACAACAAGTCTCACAAGCAGGTCCGCGCCCGCGTCGAGCACGTCTTCGCCCGCATGAAGACCTGGAAGATCCTCCGCGACTGCCGCCTCAAAGGCGACGGCGTACACCACGCCATGCTCGGCATCGCCCGCATGCACAACCTCGCTCTCGCCGGATAAGGCAGCGGGCACAGCGGCCAACCATGTCTGAGGCGACCAGAAGATCATTTACGGGACAACCTTGAGCATGCGCCTCTCGCAGGAAGTCAACGAAAGCACATACGAGCTCTTCCTGCTCCATGGAGACCTGCCATTGATGCTTCGATGACGTCATTACGACTAGATCTTCCTCACGTCGCAAGCGGATGACTTCGTCATCTTCCGTGAAGCCGATCGCTGCGTCTTCTCCTGCCGAGAGACGGATCCGATTCCACGACCTCCGCCACTCGGCGGCCACCCTCCTCCTGGCGCAGGGCGTGGAACTCGTCGTGATCAAGGAGCTGTTGGGCCAGGCCCACATCGGCGTCACCGCCACCGTCTACGCCCACGTCCGACTCCGCCTCCAACACGACGCCATCGACCTGCTCGGCCACGCCCTCCGCGACCCTGCGGAGGGCACCAGCGGGCCCGACGACAGCGATGAACCACCCCTCGCCGGAACCGCTGTCCGCTGACGTTGCCGTCAATCACTGCCGTCAAAACGCCAAAAGGCCCGCCAGAATTCGTCCTGGCGGGCCTTCTCAGTTACCTACTCATGGAAGCGAAGGAAAAACTTCTTCCCATGCCTTCAACCGTCCATCAATCTCTCTGGGAGCCAGTCTCGCGAGACTCAGAGCAGGCGAAACAAGATTCTTAACAGCCCTCAGAGTCCGAATCTGCGCAATGTCGAGAGCGCGCCAATCCACCGATAGGTCACGAGTTTCTTCGCTTGAAATCGGAAGCTCTTGAAATAGGAGGTCGATTAGATGTCCCGGATTCAGGATGTCGACTTCAGTGTTCGCCGGAACCTGCCGGAGCAGGGCCACAGAGAGATTCAGGCGGCGAATCACGCTCTCACGCTGATCGATAGAGCCCGAGGCCACCGCAGCTTCGAGAGCGTACGCGAGTGCCAGCGAACAGGTAGCCCACGACTCCACGGGCAGAGAGCTGCACTCGTCGGTTAGGCGCATCGTCATCAGCTCAACGATGCCAAGCCACTCGCCGCTACCCAGGTCAGGGACAATCGGAGCGTGCGCGGCCAGGACCTCAGAGAGCGACCGCAGGTCGAGCGACGTCAGATCATCTAGTCTGATCATCAGAAATGAACTCCCGCCGCAGCAAATGCATCCCTACCGATTTGCAGACTCTCACTCGATGGCTGGAAGTGACCACTGTGGTAGTTGATATCCAACCCGAAGAACCCGTCCCCCGATGAGCCAGCGATATCAGCTTCACCGGCCGCGCGAACCGGGGCCCCGCGGGAGAGCACCGAGTGTGAAATCTCTTGACCATCGACAAACTTCGGCACGACTACAAGGCTTCCGTCCTCCCGAACCGCCCATTTGACCGTCCCGGAACCGACTGCGGAATCAAAGCCAGCAGATCCAACACCAGAAGGCGTAGCACCCAATCTGTCCGCCAGAGCAAGCTCCCGATCAAGGGTTCCCGACATTCTATTGGGGAACACTCCACAACTGTTATGCACGAGTACCGGCGTGGCCCCCGCCAGCACATAGTACGAGTGCTACGCGACCCCTCTCTATCTGCGTATTCGCAGATCAGCGGCAGTTTCGGGTTCCGCTGGTGTCCGTAGTTGTGCGGGGGAATCCGTGGGTGTTGCCGTCGCTACTGCCGTCAGGCGGTGCGGCCCGCGCGTTCGCACCGCCGCTGAAGTGGCCTCAGCGCAGGAGACGTTACTGCCACGCGCCGGGCTCGGCACGGAGAAGGATGCGGGTGGTCTGCTCGAACAGTTCGTGGCCAGTCTGCGCGCAGTGTGCGGCGATCCAGCGGGTCAGCTCGTCGGGGGTGTGCAGGGTGCCGGAGGCGGCACCGCAGTTGTGTTCCTCGCCGGTGACGCAGACCGCTTCGTGGCCGGGCAGTGCCAGGGGGTCGGGGACGGTGGTCACGTGGTACTCGCGGAATCGGTAGCGTCCTCGTGTGGCGTTGCGGGACGGTGCGTCGGTGTTCGTGGAGTCAGGCATCTTCGGTCGCCTCTTCCGGGTCGGGGAGGCGTTGCCCGCGTGAGTCGGCGACCCTGAGCGCGTCGGAGAGGGCTTCGGTCAACCGGCGGACCAGCCAGCGGTATTCGGTCGCCGACAAGGTCTTCGCGCCGGGGGCCGTGGTGTCTCGGGCGTACGCCAGCAGGTCTTCGCCCATGCCCAGCTATACGGCTTCGATGCTGTCGGCGAGACCTGCGAGGTAGCCCTGGCCGTCGGTGCTCAGGTAGCAGGGGTGCCCGCCCTCGGTGGTCCACGGCAGCAGGCGCGGCCCTTGCGCCGTGAGACCTCCGGGCCACTGTGTCAATCGCTCGGCCATCGTGATTCCCTCTCTTCGGCTCGACTCGGGCGTACTGATCACCATCTCGCTGGCGTGGACCTTTGGGAGTAGCCAGCGTGTCTGCCTAGCTGTCTGCCAAGCTGGCCTGGTGCGGGAGACGGTCGGGGAACTGGTCAGGCGGCTGCGTCTGGCGCGTGGGTGGAGTCAGCGGCGGCTCGCCGAGGCGCTGGCTGAGGCTGCGCCTGGGCGCGTTCCTCCGACGCGAAATGACGTGTCCCGCTGGGAGATCGGGACGCGGTCCCCGCGCGAGTGGCTGCCGTTCCTCGCGCGGGTGCTTCAGGTTCCGCGCGAGATGCTGGAGGCGGCGAAGGCCGTTGCGCCTGTCGAGTCCGCACCATATGTACGGTCCGTGGCCGACTTCCTACCCGAGGGCGACCCGTTGTCCCCACTGCGCGCCCGTACAGGCCGCCGGATCGGGGCTGGACAAGTGGTCGACCTGGCCCAGCGGGTCCATGGGCTGCGTCTGGCCGACGACGTGGTGTACGGCAAGGACCTGATCGGCCCCGCGCTGCGTGAACTGCGGGCGGCGGTGAAGCTCTACCGCGAGGGTGCGCATACCGAAGAGGTCGGCCGTGAACTGCTGCGGGCGATTGGGGAGTTGGCACAGATTGCCGGGTGGGTCGCTTCCGACGCCGGGGAACATGCCGAGGCGGAGCGCATCTACCGGCTCGGCATGAGCGCCGCGCAGGCCGCCGGGGACGGCGTGTTGTTGGGGAACGTGGCGGGCTCGCTGGCCTACCAGTGGAGCAACACCGGGCACACTGCCGACGCGGTCGGGCTGGCCCACGCCGCGCTGGAGGACGCCGGAACGGACGCACCCCCGAAGGCTCGCGCGCTATACCTGGACCGTGTGGCCTGGGCGCATACCCGGGCCGGGCAGGACCGCCCGGCGATGACCGCCCTGGGAGAAGCGGCCGAGGCCCTGGCCGAAGACTCGGCCGGCACCGCATCGCCGTCGTACCTGTACTGGATGGACGCCGGGGAATTGCAGGTCATGGAGGCCCGCGTCTACACCGAGCTGCGGCGCCCACTGCGCGCCGTACCGCTACTGACGGATGTACTCGGACGCTACGACGCCAGCCATGCCCGGGAGTTGGCGCTGTACCTTTCGTGGCTGGCTGTGGCCTACGCCGACGCCAACGAGCCCGAGGCCGCCGCCGAGACA
This sequence comes from Streptomyces sp. NPDC002809, assembly GCF_040295435.1. Classification (NCBI taxonomy): domain Bacteria; kingdom Bacillati; phylum Actinomycetota; class Actinomycetes; order Kitasatosporales; family Streptomycetaceae; genus Streptomyces; species Streptomyces sp. NPDC002809. The sequence continues at coordinate 112,701 of NZ_JBEOVJ010000008.1, read as the reverse complement.
ACGAGCCGGATGCTCGCTCTTGGGCAGAGCGGCAGTGAACGGACAGCAGAGCGCACGCGGATCGTGCTGGCCCGCCTGCGGGCCTTTCGAGATGTACCCGAAGTCGCCGAGCTGCTGGCGTCCTGAACACTCTTGGTCCACCACGGCACGATGGCGCCGCCCCACGGCCGGCACCGATGCATCCAGCAGCGTCCGGGCCTGAGTGGGAGGGGTCCCTCGTCGGTCGGGCAGCTTCGCCGTGCCAGGGTTCCCCGGGGGCCGCCAAGGCTCACCTCGTGACGCGTGCGCTCGGCCTTGGCGGCCCCCGGGGGTTCCTGGTACGCCTCCGGTGACCGGCCGGCGAGGGACCCCTCCTGCTCCGCTAGGCCAGACTCCGCCGCATCCGGTTCCACGACCTCCGCCACTCGGCGGCCACTCTCCTCCTGGAGCAAGGAGTGGAACTCGTCGTGATCAAGGAGCTGTTGGGCCACGCCCACATCGGCGTCACCGCCACCGTCTACGCCCACGTCCGGCTCCGCCTCCAACGCGACGCCATCAACCTCCTCGGCCACGCCCTCCGCAACCCTGCGGAGATCACCCGCGGTCTCGACAGCGACGAACCACCCCTCGCCGGAGCCACCGTCCGCTGACGTTGCCGTCAACTACTGCCGTCAACTACTGCCGTCAACTACCCCAGAAGCCCCGCCAGGACTCACCTGACGGGGCTTCTGTTTTGCACTCGCAACCACCCTGGAAGCGCGCTAAAGATCTACGGCCTCACGACTCGGCGAATCTCGCATAGAGATCACGATCACGCCAGAAGTCAGAGAAGGAATCCAGCATCGCCTCGTAAAGACGAATGCTGCTAACATTCCCCCTGGGGTGATTGACCCTTTCTTCAACCGCCTCTCGGACAGCTTCCCAACGCAGCACGTGCATTAGGAAAGAAACTACCTCGACAACGCCTTCCTCTGGCGAGTCGATCAACGCAATCAGTTGACTCTCGAATTGCCCCCGGAAATCAGGGTTCCTCTGCAGAATCGCGAGCGTACGCTCCAAGCCCGACTCAAGCGCTTCGGCGCCATAAGTGTCCTCCGCCGTAGCGAGAACCCCTTGGACTGCCCGCCTGAGCTCCGCGACCGGATCAGCAGCTTGGTCGCCATGCTTCGATGTATTTTCCACCAGCGCCGAGCCCATTCCTTTCAAAGGCATCCACTGCCGCCTTTTGAGCGTTAGCCCCGTAAGGCTGATAATGGCCAGATTTATTGTCGAGGAACACGACTTCGCCACCCTTGGTTTTGAACTCGCCAGCAGCCAGCACATCCCGCCCCTGAGCGAGGCTCACATGGCCAGCCGTTCGCTTCCCGATAACGAGTTCACCACCTCCGGTCACTACGTATGCATAGTTTCCAGAGCGAGACAGCACGGTGCCGGGAGCAATCGGCTTGAACCATTCCGGCGTGTCTGTCGGTATCAAGTTCGAGAAGGAGGTTGGGTCCGGGCCTGCTCCGCTGTTGTGAACGAGCACCGGCGTCTCGCCCGCGATTACATAGTACGTGTGGAGGTCGTCGACCGTCAGGTTGTACGTACGGGCGTGCTTCGAGTAGGCACGGTTGGCCGTGACAGAGACGGTGGTCCCGTCCGGAGTCCGCAGATCCGTACCAGCGGTCAGGTTTCCTGCTTCGACCCAGGCCCCGAGAATGGGGACCCAGAAAGGGTGTTCATAAGTAACCGTCAGGCTTTTCGGACCATCCTTGGTCTGGATGGTCAGCTCGTTGAAGTGCTTATCGTCCTCGGTAATGATGAGACGCGTGACCTCACGCGGGACGGTCTCACCAGTTTCCGGATAAGCCGCAAGAACGCTGTCGCCTGGTTTTACGTCCTGGATATCCGTAGAAGACTTGTCGGCCAGCAGAACCTGCCGGGGTGCCGTTACTGTCGTCGCGCGCCCACCAGGAATTGCGGGACAGCCCGTAGCAGTACGAAGCGCCCGCACCCACCGGGGCGCGGCCGCTTCGTACTGCTCGTGGTCAGACTTCGCTCGGGACGGCTCCCACGGTCAGTGCACGCGCTGAGCGGTAGCCGCGACCGCGTCGTCCTCGCTCGCGCTCGCGCTCGCGTACGCATCCGGGGCTTCCGCCCGCGACGCCCCGCAGTCGGGCGGCTCGATGCTGATGCGCGGCAGCCGTCGGTCCAGCCAGCCGGGCAGCCACCAGTTCGCGCCGCCCAGCAGGTGCATCAGGGCGGGGACCAGCAGGGTGCGCAGGACGAAGGCGTCCAGGGCCACGGCAGCGGCGAGGGCGATGCCGAACATCGCGATGACGCGGTCCCCGCTGAGCACGAAGGCGAGGAAGACCGAGATCATGATCACGGCGGCCGAGTTGATCACCCTGCTCGTCTCGGCGAGACCGACCCTCACCGCCCGCCGGTTGTCGCCGGTCTCCAGCCACTCCTCGTACATCCGGCCGACCAGGAAAACCTGGTAGTCCATCGAGAGGCCGAAGAGCACGGACACCATGATCACCGGCAGGAAGGGTTCGATGGGCCCCGCGCTGCCGAGGCCGAGCAGTTCGCTCCCCCAGCCCCACTGGAAGATCGCGACGACGACACCGAACGAGGAGGCCACCGCCGCCACGTTCATCACCGCCGCCTTCAACGGGATGCCGACCGACCTGAACGCCATCAGCAGGAGCAGGCAGCCGAGTCCGACGACGACGCCGATGAAGAGCGGCAGCTTGCCGATGATGATCTGCGCGAAGTCGTCGTAGCTGGCCGTCACACCGCCCACGTGGGCCTGGAGCGAGGTGTTCTCGGACGCCTTCGGCAGGACGTCGCTCCGCAGCCGGTCCACGAGCTCGCTGGTCTGCCGGGACTGCGGCGCCGAGTCCGGGACGACGGTGACGTACGCGGTGTCGCCGCTGGAGTTGTACGTCACCGGGTAGGCCCATGCGACCCCGTCGGTGGTGCGCAGCGTCGCGGGCAGGGTGTCCATGGCGAGCCGGTCGTCGGCGCCGTCCAGGTGCGCGGCGACGGTCAGCGGGCCGTTGACGCCGGGGCCGAAGCCGTCGGCAAGCAGGTCGTACGCCTGTCGGGTGGTCGAGGACTTCGCGTTGTTGCCCTGGTCGGAGCTGCCCAGGTGGAGCGAGAACGTGGGAAGGGCGAGCACCAGCATCACGACGGCGGCGAGAGCCCCGAGCAGCTTGGGGTGCCGTTCCACGAAGGCGGACCAGCGGGCGGCGAAGCCCGTGGGCGGCTCCGGCTGCGGGCCGTGCTCGGCCAGCCGCCTGCGCTCGCGCCGGCTCAGTGCCCGCATGCCGATGAGGGACAGCAGCGCGGGCAGCAGCGTCACGGAGGCCGCGACGGTCAGCACGACGGTGAGCGAGGCCGCGATGGCGACGCCGTTGAGGAAGCTCAGCCGCAGGATCAGCATGCCGAGCAGCGCGATGCAGACGGTGGCGCCGGCGAAGACGACGGCCCGGCCGGTCGTCGTGACCGCGTGCTGCGCCGCCTCGGGTACGGTCATGCCGCGCCGCAGCCCTCTGCGGTGCCGGGTGACGATGAAGAGCGCGTAGTCGATGCCTACGCCGAGCCCCACCAGCATGCCCAGCATGGGTGCGAAGTCGGCGACGGTCATCACGTGTCCGAGCAGCACGATGCCGGCGTACGCCGTGCCGACCGAGACGAGGGCGGTGGCGATGGGCAGCATGCTGGCGGCGAGCGAGCCGAAGGCGAGGAAGAGCACGACGGCGGCGACGACCACCCCGACGGCCTCGCTGAGGTGGGCGGCCGGCGCCTCGGTGAGGGCTATGGCGGAGCCGCCCAGCTCTACCTGGAGGTGCTCGCCCGCAGCGGCCTTCGCGGTGTCGACGACGGCCCGGGCCTGATCGACCGGTACGTCGTCCGCCTGCCGGTCGAAGGTGACGGTGGCGTAGGCGGTGTGCCCGTCCGCGCTGATCTGCCCGGAGCCGGGATCCGTGTAGGGCCCGCCGACGGCTCCCACGCCCGGCAGCCGCTCGACGGCGTGCAGGGTGGCGGTCATCTTCTGGGTGACGTCCGCGGCCCGCACGGTGGAGTCGTCGGTGTGCCAGACGATGGTGTCGGTGTCGCCGCCGAGATCCGTGAATCCGTTCTTCAGCAGCTCGGCCGCCCGCCCCGACTCTGTGCCGGGTGCCTCGTAGTCGTTGGAGTAGGCGGAACCCGCGAACCCCGCCGCGGCCGCTGTGCCGCCGAGGGCGAGCAGCCAGATGAGGACGGCGAGGAGGCGGTGCGTGACGCACCAGCGGGCGATGGCAGCCAAGGGACGTACTCCCTGCGGGTTCGTGGTCTCGACGTGGTTCGGCGGAACCGTCCGCGTGAGAACGCATGACCTTGAGTGCCGTCACTCTGACAGCCAACTGAGATCATTTGCCCGTTTCGTGGCCTTACTCACAGTGGCCGGATCCACATATGGGCGACATGAGCACCACTGTCGGGCGGGGGCGCCCACCCGGCGCGACAGCGGTCACGCGGCCCGCGCCGGCCCGGGCTCCCCTGCCGGGAGCGCCCCCGCCCGGGGACCAGGCTCTTGTTCGCGTTGACCGGGGCCGCACGGATCCAGCTATCTTATGAACCGTCAATTACCGTCCCTGGGGGGATCAGTTGAACAGTGCGACGCACCACATCGGACCGGATTCCACTCCGGACAGATACCGCCTGCTCAATTCCATCGGACGGGGCGGCGAGGCCGTCCTCTACCGGGCGGAGATAGAGCTGGACGGAGCGCCCGAGACGGTGGTCGTGAAGGTCCTCGACTCGAAGACCACGATCACCATCGAGCAGTTCCATCGGCTCAGCACGAAGTGGCAGGAGCAGGCGGAGCTGTTGCGGTTCGTGAACCGTCCCGGTGTCGTCGGCGTACGCGAGCACTTCGAGGGACCGCCGATCCACGGGGCCGGGGACGCCTCGACCGCTGCCGGGCGGGCCCTGGTCCTGGTCATGAACCATGTGGACGGTCTCGATCTGCGGGACTGGCGCGCGGAGCGGACCCTGGCGAGCCACGCGGAGCGCCGCGAGGTGCTGCGGACGCTCGAACAGCTCGCGGACGTGCTGGACTGGCTGCACTCGGGCCGCGCGACGCCGTCCGGGCGCACCGTCGTCCACGGCGACCTGTCCCCCGGCAACGTGATGGTCGACGCGCACGGCCAGGCCACGCTCGTCGACTTCGGGCTGAGCAAGCTGACCGCGGACCACCAGACGGCGGAGGTGTGGTTCACCCCCGGCTACGCGGCCCCCGAGGTCTTCGAGGGCAAGCGGACGCCGAACACCGACCGGTACGCGTTCGGCGCGATCGCCTACTTCCTGCTCAGCGGCCAGGCCCCGCCCAGCACCCCCGAGCAGCTGCGTGCCGCTCTGCGCGCGCTCCCCCAGGTGGCGGCCGCGACTCCGGAGCGCTGCGAGCGCATCCTGTCCGTCTGCTCGGCCGAACCGGACGGACGGCCGGAGAGCCTGTCCGCGTGGGTGAAGGACGTCCGCTCGGCCGTGGTGTCGACGACGGTCACCGGTTCCTCGGCACGCGACGCGGTGAAGGGGGCGGCACCGGCCGGGGAGTCCGTGCGGGACACACCACCGGCTGCCGCTCCCGCGGTCGTGCCCCCTCCGCCGCTTCTTCCGCCGCCGGGAAGTCCGGTCGTCACTCCCCCTCCGGCGCCCCGCACACCGCCGCCCACACCGGCGGACAGTCCTAAGTCCGTCTTCCCGCCGCCGATCACGGCCTCGTCCGATCCGGGGGTGTCGCTGCCCTCGACGGTGAACCCCGATCCCGCGACCGCGGCCTTCGCTTCTCCGGGCCTCTCCTCCGGACCGGACCTCCCCCACCGGACCCTGCACACCCCGCCGCCCGCGCCCAAGAAGAAGCGCCGACTGCTGAAGATCGCACTGCCGGTGGTGGCCGCGATGGTCTGCGCCGGGCTGGGTGCGTGGGGCGTGCTGGCGCTGCAGGACAACAACGACCAGGGCGACAGGAAAGCGGGCGCCACCAACACCCGGACGTCCCTCACACCCACCCCTTCGGCGACCGAGCAGGAAACCCCCGACGTCCCGTCCGACACACCCGTCGCGGAGCCCGGCACCGAGGACGACGACCTTTCGTCCACGTCGCCGGAGGCGTCGACGCCCGGCTCCGTGGAAGACGTCTCACAGGTCTCACTGACCACGATGAGCACGGTGGCCGAGCCCCAGTCGTTCTCGGTGGGTTCCGCGAAGCTCAACACGCAGGTGCACAACGATGCCTTCGTGGCCACACCGGACTGCGACACGAAGCCGTACATGGAGTTCGACCTCGGCCGGGCCTGGACGACGTTCGAGCTGACAGCAGGGGTCGACGACGGCTCGAACTACGAATCCGGCCGGCTGACCATCAAGGTCGACGACACGACCCTGTGGGTGGGCACCCTGGAGCTGGGCAAACCCCAGAAGCTGTCCCTGAAGGTGAAGAACGCGCTGCGCCTGCGCATCGGCATCGACGAGAACTGCGACGGCGCGAACCTCGCCCTCGGCACCCCCATGCTGAAGCGCTGACGGCTGCGCCCGGGCGGCGCGGCGGACGGCGCTCAACGGGCGCTCCGCAGAAGCCGAGGAGCGTGCGGCCGGGCCGGAGAACCGGAATCGGCGAAGGGGCGGCGCACCCGGTGGAGAAACCGGATGCACCGCCCCTTCGGGGTCGTACGAGAAAACCTCAGCCCTCGACGCCGAGCTTCTCCAGGATCAGCTCGCGCACCCGGGCCGCGTCCGCCTGGCCACGGGTGGCCTTCATGACGGCGCCGACGAGCGCACCGGCGGCCGCCACCTTGCCGCCGCGGATCTTGTCCGCGATGGCGGCGTTGCCCGCGATGGCCTCGTCCACGGCGGTGGACAGCGCGCCCTCGTCGGAGACGACCTTCAGGCCGCGCTTCTCGACGACGGTGTCGGGGTCGCCCTCGCCCGCGAGGACACCCTCCAGGACCTGACGGGCCAGCTTGTCGTTGAGATCGCCGGAGGCGACGAGCTCGGCGACCCTGGCGACCTGCGCGGGCGTGACACCCAGCTCGTCGAGACCGCGGCCGGTCTCGTTGGCGTTACGGGCGAGCTCGCCCATCCACCACTTGCGGGCCTGGTCCGACGGGGCGCCCGCCTCGGTCGTGGCCACGATCAGGTCGACCGCGCCCGCGTTGAGGATGGACTGCATGTCGTGCTCGGAGACACCCCACTCCTCCTTGAGCCGGGCGCGGCGCAGCCGCGGCAGCTCGGGAAGCCCCTTGCGGAGCTCCTCGACCCACTCGCGGGCCGGGGCTACCGGCACCAGGTCGGGCTCGGGGAAGTAGCGGTAGTCCTCGGCGTTGTCCTTGATGCGGCCGGCCGTGGTGGAGCCGTCCTCCTCGTGGAAGTGCCGGGTCTCCTGCACGATCGTGCCGCCCGAGTTCAGCACCGCGGCGTGGCGCTGGATCTCGAAGCGGGCGGCGCGCTCGACGGAACGCAGCGAGTTCACGTTCTTCGTCTCGGAGCGCGTACCGAACGCCTCGCGGCCGTGCGGGCGCAGCGACAGGTTCACGTCGCAGCGCATCTGGCCCATCTCCATGCGGGCCTCCGAGACGCCGAGCGCCTTGATGAGCTCGCGGAGCTCGGCGACGTACGCCTTGGCGACCTCGGGGGCGCGTGCGCCCGCTCCCTCGATCGGCTTGGTGACGATCTCGATGAGCGGGATGCCCGCGCGGTTGTAGTCGAGCAGGGAGTGGGACGCGCCGTGGATACGGCCGGTGGCACCGCCGACGTGCGTCGACTTGCCGGTGTCCTCCTCCATGTGGGCGCGCTCGATCTGCACCCGGAAGATCTCCCCGTCCTCCAGCTGGACGTCCAGATAGCCTTCGAAGGCGATCGGCTCGTCGTACTGCGAGGTCTGGAAGTTCTTCGGCATGTCCGGATAGAAGTAGTTCTTCCGGGCGAAGCGGCACCACTCGGCGATCTCGCAGTTCAGCGCGAGGCCGATCTTGATGGCGGACTCGACGCCGATCTCGTTCACGACCGGCAGCGCGCCGGGCAGCCCGAGGCAGACCGGGCAGGTCTGCGAGTTGGCGTCCTGCTTGAGCTCGGTGGAGCAGCCGCAGAACATCTTGGTCTTGGTGCCGAGCTCGACATGGACTTCGAGGCCCATGACGGGGTCGTACTTCGCGAGGGCGTCCTCGTACGACTCCAGGTCAATGACAGTCACTGAAACTTTCCCTCTCAGCCCAGCAGGACGTCGTCGTCGCCGAGACGCTTGAGCTCGCGATAGAGGATCGCGAGTCCGGTCACGATCGCGGCGGCGGATACGGCGGCGTCGATCAGCCGCAGTGTGTCGTTTTCCTGGCGGGCCATCTTCACCTGCTTGAACACGCTGAGCGCGCCGAAGGCGGTGGTGCCCATGGACACGTACGCGCCGGTCTTGGACTTCTTGAAGTTCTTGGCCTTCTTAGCCATTGCGCTCATAGCGACGGAGCCTCCTCAAGCAGCGGGTGTCCCCACTTTTCCACGAATGCGGCCTCGACGGCGGCTCCGACCTTGTACAGCCGGTCGTCCTTCATGGCGGGGGCGATGATCTGCAGCCCGACGGGAAGGCCGTCCTCCGGCGCCAGGCCGCAGGGCAGCGACATGGCGGCGTTGCCGGCCAGGTTGGTCGGAATGGTGCACAGGTCCGCGAGGTACATCGCCATCGGGTCGTCGGCGCGCTCGCCGATCGGGAAGGCGGTGGTGGGCGTCGTCGGGGAGACGATGACGTCCACCTGCTCGAAGGCCTTCTCGAAGTCCCGCTTGATCAGCGTGCGGACCTTCTGCGCCGAGCCGTAGTACGCGTCGTAGTAGCCGGAGCTCAGCGCGTACGTACCGAGGATGATGCGGCGCTTGACCTCGTCGCCGAAGCCCGCCTCGCGGGTGAGCGCGGTGACGTCCTCGGCGGACCTCGTACCGTCGTCGCCGACCCGCAGGCCGTAACGCATGGCGTCGAAGCGGGCGAGGTTGGAGGAGCACTCGGACGGCGCAATCAGGTAGTACGCCGAGAGGCCGAGGTCGAAGGACGGGCAGTCCAGCTCGACGATCGTGGCGCCGAGCGACTTCAGCAGCTCGACCGACTCGTTGAAGCGCTGGACGACACCGGCCTGGTAGCCCTCGCCCGAGAACTGCTTCACGACACCGACGCGCATGCCCTGTACCGAGCCGTTGCGCGCGGCCTCGACGACCGGCGGGACCGGGGCGTCGATGGAGGTCGAGTCCAGCGGGTCGTGCCCGGCGATGGCCTCGTGCAGCAGGGCCGCGTCCAGGACCGTACGGGCGCAGGGCCCGCCCTGGTCGAGGGAGGAGGAGAAGGCCACCATGCCGTAGCGGGAGACGCCGCCGTAGGTGGGCTTGACGCCGACGGTGCCGGTGACGGCTGCGGGCTGGCGGATGGAGCCGCCCGTGTCCGTACCGATGGCGAGCGGGGCCTCGAAGGACGCGAGGGCGGCCGACGAACCGCCGCCGGAGCCGCCCGGGATGCGGGTGAGGTCCCACGGGTTGCCGGTGGGGCCGTAGGCGCTGTTCTCGGTGGAGGACCCCATGGCGAACTCGTCCATGTTGGTCTTGCCGAGAATCACGACGTCGGCGGCCTTCAGCCGCTTGGTGACGGTCGCGTCGTACGGGGGGACCCAGCCTTCGAGGATCTTCGAGCCGACGGTGGTCGGCATGTCCTCGGTGGTGAAGATGTCCTTCAGCGCGAGCGGGACGCCGGCCAGCGGGCCGAGCTTCTCGCCTGCCGCCTTCTTGGCGTCGACGGCGCGGGCCTGCGCGAGCGCGCCCTCGCGGTCGATGTGCAGGAAGGCGTGGACCTTCTCGTCGACGGCCTCGATCCGGGCCAGGTGGGCCTCGGTGACCTCGACGGCCGTGAGCTCACCCGAAGCGATCTTCGCGGCGATCTCGGCGGCGGTGAGCTTGATGATGGTGCTGATGTCCGTCATGACTTTTAGTCCTCCCCCAGGATCTGCGGCACCTTGAAACGCTGCTGCTCCTGGGCCGGGGCGCCGGAGAGCGCCTGCGCGGGGGTGAGCGACGGACGGACCTCGTCCGCCCGCATGACGTTCGTCAGCGGCAGCGGGTGGGAGGTCGGCGGTACGTCTTGGTCGGCGACCTCGGAGACGCGGGCGACCGCGCCGATGATGTCGTCGAGCTGACCGGCGAAGTGATCGAGCTCTTCGCCCTTCAGCTCCAGACGCGCCAGCCGGGCGAGGTGGGCGACCTCCTCGCGCGTGATGCCAGGCATGCAGCGATCCTCAGGGGTTGGTGTGTGGTTTTGGCCCAATCTTATGGGGTCGCCCGCACCGGCCACGGCCACCCATGGAAGTCCCGCCCGGCGCTTGAGGACAAAGCGGCCGTCGGCACCTGCCAAGCCCACCCGCCACGTGAGGACATAGCGGCCGTCAGCACCCGCCGAGCCCAACCAGCACGTGACGACAAAGCAGCCGTCAGCGCCTGCCGAGCCCACCCGCCACGTGACGACAAAGCAGCCGTCAGCACCCGCCGAGCCCAACCAGCACGTGACGACAAAGCAGCCACCGGGCGCCTCCGGCCGCCTCGGCAGCGCCGCGCCCAGATGCCCCGCCCCCGCGCTACGTCGGCGCGGGCCGCGATTCGACCGCCCGTCCGGACGGGCGCTGCTCCAGCTCGGGCGTCGCCGCGGCGGCCACACTCGCTGCCGCGGCTGCCGCTGCGGCCGCCGCCGCCAGCTCCGCCGGCCGCCGCCATCCGTGCTCGCCGCGCGCCCGCAGCCACGCGGTCGTCTCCTGCGGAGGCATCGCGGCCGCTACCAGCCACCCCTGGACCGCGTCGCAGCCCAGGTCCCGCAGCCGCTCCCACGTCTCGTCGTCCTCGACACCCTCGGCGACGACCACCAGACCGAGCGAGTGCGCCAGATCGATCGTGCAGCGGACGATCTCCGCGTCCTCGTGGTCGATGGCGAGCCGGGCCACGAACGACCGGTCGATCTTGAGCTCGCTGACCGGCAGCCGCCGCAGGTGGACCAGCGAGGAGTACCCCGTACCGAAGTCGTCCAGGGACATCTTCACGCCGTGTCCGGTCAGTCCTGCGAGGGTGTCCGCGGCCCGCTGCGGATCCTCCAGCAGCACGTGTTCCGTTATCTCCAGCTGCAGGGCACCCGGCGGGACACCGTGCCGGGCCAGCCGGGCCGCGACGCTGCCCGCGAATCCGGGGGTGTGCACATCGCGCGGGGACACGTTGACCGCGACCGGGACGAGCAGTCCCTGCGCCCGCCACCGGGCGACCTGGGCCAGCGCCGTCTCCAGGACGTACTCCGTGAGGAGCGGCATCAGCCCCGACGACTCGGCTATGGCGATGAACTCGTCCGGGGGGACCCTCCCCCGCTCCGGATGCACCCAGCGCACCAGCGCCTCCAGGCCGGCCACCTGACCGTCGAACCGGACCTTCGGCTGGTAGTGCAGCTCCACCTCACCGGCGTCCAGCGCGCGCCGCAGATCACCGAGGAGGCCGAGCCGATCCGGGGTGTTGCTGTCGCGCTTCGACTCGTACACCTCCACGCCCGTCCGGTCGCGCTTGGCCTGGTACATCGCCACGTCCGCACGGCGGAGCAGCCCCTCCGCGTCCAGCGCGTGGTCGGGGTAGACGGCGACGCCGGCGCTGGCCTCCAGCACCAGCGTGAGTCCGTCGAGGTCCAGTGGCGAGGAGAGCTCGGCCACCAGATGGCGGGCGACGCGCTGGGCACTGGTGGTGGAGTCCGCGGCCGGCAGCAGGACGGCGAACTCGTCGCCGCCGAGCCTGGCCGCCTCCGCGCCGCGCGGCAGGGCGAGCCGCAGCCGGTCCGCTATCTGCAGCAGCAGCCGGTCCCCGGCGAGATGGCCGAGGGTGTCGTTGACCGCCCGGAAGCGGTCGAGGTCGATCAGGACGAGGCCGACCCGGCTGCCGAGGCTCTCGGCCTCCTCCAGTGCCGTCCAGGTCCGCTCCAGCAGCCACTGTCTGTTCGGCAGTCCGGTCAGCGGGTCCCGCAGCTGCTCCTCGGCCCTGGCACGGGCGATCCAGAGCGTGGAGTCGAGCGCGATCAGAGGGACCGCGAAGAGGGGCAGCAGGACGGGCATGGCCATCGCGACGACGCAGATCAGCGGTGCGATGCCGAGGAGGGCGACGGCGACGAGCCCCTGCCTCAGCAGCGCGGTGCGGGCCACCGTCGGCAGCCCGCCGCTCTGCGGGGACCGGGCGTACCACAGCAGAACCCGGGTGATGAGGAGGTACGTGGAGGCCGCGAGCAGGACTTCCGGGACGGCGTCGATGCCCCAGTCGAGTGGCCGCCAGGGCGATTCGACGGTCTGCACCTCGCCGAACGCGGCCAGGACCAGCGCCGCCGCGCCCACGCCCAGGATGTCCACCGCCCCGTGCAGCAGCCCCTGCCACCAGCGGTGCCGCCGGGCCACACCGACGAGCACGACCACGACCAGACTGACCAGGCCCGCGGGCACCCAGCCGTAGAGGAGCAGCACGGCGAGGGTGAGGGCGGCGCCTGAGCCGGTACCGCCCCACCAGCGGTCGCGGCCGAGCGCGACCAGGTGACCGACGACTATCCCCGTGAGTACGGCGAGGGACCAGCCTGCGCGCCCGTCCGGGAAGAGGGCGTGCCCGCCGCTCACGGTCCGGTAGAAACCGGTCGCGAGCTGGACCGTGGCGAGGGCCACGACGACGGCACCCACTTTGGGCATGAGGCCGACGAAACCTTGCAGCCGCGACACCGGTGCGGCGTTCTCGGTCGGTTTCATTCCGTCCCTCTCACAGCCGGCGGTGCCGATGTCACCCGATGGTTCCGTTCCGTGTCACCGCGCCCCGTCCACGCGGTGGCCGGGTACCGCAGGCGCATCTCCCAACAGTAGGCCGCCGAAGGCGTCCAGGGGCAGCGGTCTACAGCTCTTGCCCGAATGCGAACCGACCACCCGTCAGCATCTGCTATGCGCCGATCGGGTGAATCCGACGGTGCGCCACCCCGCCCTCACACTCCGGCACACTCACACTCCCCGTCCGCTCCCCGTCCGCTCCCTTACTGCTCCTCGACCGGAACCGCGGCCTCGCGCGCCGCGTCGGGCCCCTGTTCGAGCAGCACCGCGAAGCCGTCCTCGTCGAGCACGGGCACCTTCAGCTGCATCGCCTTGTCATACTTCGATCCGGGGTTGTCACCGACCACCACGAAGGACGTCTTCTTCGAGACGGAACCGGTGACCTTCGCCCCACGGCTCTGGAGTGCCTCCTTCGCACCGTCCCTGGTGTGCCCGGTCAGGGTGCCGGTCACGACGACGGTCAGCCCTTCGAGCGGCCTCGGCCCCTCCTCCTCGCCGGCGCCCTCGTCCTCCATCCGGACCCCGGCCTCCCGCCACTTGCGCAGGATCTCGCGGTGCCACTCCTCGGCGAACCACTGCTTGACCGAGGCGGCGATGATCGGCCCGACCCCGTCGGCGTCGGACAGCTCCTGCTCGGTGGCCTCGTCGATCCGGTCGATGGACCGGAACTGGCGGGCCAGCTCCTGGGCGGCGACCGGCCCGACGTGGCGGATGGAGAGCCCGGTGAGGATCCGGGCCAGCGGGGCCTCCTTCGCCTCGGCGATGGCGTCCAGCATGGCGAGGGCGTTCTTCTTCGGCTCTCCCTGCTGGTTGGCGAAGACCGTCGCGATCTTCTCCTCACCCGTCTTCGGGTCCCGTTTGGGCAGTCCGCTGTCCATGTCGAGGACGTAGGCGCGAATGGGCAGCAGCTGCTCGACGGTCAGCCCGAAGAGATCGCCCTCGTCCCGGAGCGGCGGATCGGCGGGCTCCAGCGGCCGGGTCAGGGCCGCGGCGGCGACGTATCCGAAGTGGTCGATGTCCAGGCACTTGCGGCCCGCCAGATAGGCGACCCGCTCCCGCAGCTGCGCCGGGCAGGAGCGGGCGTTGGGACAGCGGACGTCGATGTCCGCCTCCTTCATCGGCCGCAGCTCCGTCCCGCACTCGGGGCAGTGGGTCGGCATGACGAAAGCCCGCTCGGTGCCGTCGCGAAGGTCGACGACCGGGCCGAGGATCTCCGGGATCACGTCGCCGGCCTTGCGGAGCACGACGGTGTCGCCGATCAGGACGCCCTTCGCACGGACCACGTTCTGGTTGTGCAGGGTCGCGAACTCGACCTCGGAGCCCGCCACCTCGACCGGTTCGACCTGGGCGTACGGGGTGACGCGTCCGGTACGGCCGACACCGACACGGATGTTGACGAGCCTGGTGTTGACCTCCTCCGGCGCGTACTTCCAGGCGATCGCCCAGCGCGGTGCGCGGGAGGTGGAGCCGAGCCTTCCCTGCAGCGGGATCTCGTCGAGCTTGACGACGACGCCGTCGATCTCGTGCTCCACGGAGTGCCGGTGCTCGCCGAAGTGGGCGATGAACTCCCGTACTCCGGCGAGGGAGTCCACCACCTTGTTGTACTTCGCGGTGGGCAGACCCCACTCGTGGAGCAGCTCGTAGGCGTGCGAGAGACAGTCGATGTCGAAGCCCTCGCGGGCGCCGATGCCGTGGACGACCATGTGCAGCGGCCGGGTGGCGGTGACCTTGGGGTCCTTCTGGCGCAGCGAACCGGCCGCCGCGTTCCGCGGGTTGGCGAAGGGTTTGTCGTCGGCCTCCACCAGCCGGGCGTTCAGCTCCTCGAATCCCTCCATCGGGAAGAAGACCTCGCCGCGGATCTCGACCAGCTCCGGGACCCGGTCGCCCTTCAGCCGGTGCGGGATCTCCGCGATCGTGCGGACGTTGGGCGTGATGTCCTCGCCGGTGCGGCCGTCGCCGCGGGTCGCGGCACGGGTCAGCAGGCCGTGCTCGTACGTGAGGTTGACCGCGAGGCCGTCGATCTTGAGCTCGCACAGGAAGTGGTAGCCGGTGGCGCCCACGTCCCGGGCGACTCGCTCGCCCCAGGCGGCCAGCTCCTCGTCGTCGAAGGCGTTGTCCAGGGAGAGCATCCGCTCGCGGTGGGCGACGGAGGTGAATTCCGTCCGGTAGGGCCCCGCGACCTTCTGGGTCGGCGAGTCGGGCGTGCGCAGCTGCGGGTACTCGTCCTCCAGGGCCTCCAGCTCACGCATCAGCCGGTCGAACTCCGCGTCGCTGACGACCGGCTGGTCGTTCACGTAATAGCGGAAGCGGTGCTCCTCGATCTGCTCGGCGAGGAGCGCGTGCCGCTCCCGTGCCTGGGCCGGCACCGCCGTCTCCTGTTCACCTGGCAGTGACGTCTGCTGTTCGCCGGCCATCGTCCCGTCCTCCCGTTACCCAGTACCCCGTTACTCAGGGTTGTCTGCGAGCGATTTCGCGGCCCGGGCGCAGTGGGCGAGCGCGGCACGGGCGTACGCGGGCGACGCACCCGCGAGACCGCACGAGGGAGTGATCGCCACGGACTCGGTCAGAGTCCCCGGATTCAGCCCCAGCCTGCGCCACAGCGTCCTGACACCCATGACGCTACCGCCCGGGTCCGACAATCCGCCCGAGGCCGGGTCCGTGCCCGGCACCACTCCGAGGAACAGCTGGGTTCCGCCCTCGACAGCTTCCCCGATCGCATCCTCCTCACGCTCGGTGAGCAGGGAGAAATCGAACGAGATCCCGTCGGTCCCGGCCCGGCGCAGCAGGGCGAACGGCACGTCGGGGGCGCAGGTGTGCACGACCGTGGCGGCCTCGCCGGCCACTCCCAGCACCTCGCGCAGCGTGTCCTCCACGATCTGGCGGTCCACGGCCCGGTAGGTGCGGTAGCCGCTCGCCGTCCTGATCCTCCCCAGCAGGACCCCGGTCAGCGACGGTTCGTCGAGCTGGAGGATCACGCGTGCGCCGGGCATCCGGCGCCGCACCTCGGCGAGGTGGTTGCGCAGGCCCTCCGCGAGCGAGCCGGCAAGGTCGCGGCAGGCGCCGGGGTCGCCGAGCACGGCCTCGCCGCTCCGGCGCTCCAGCGCGGCTGCCAGCGTCCACGGCCCGACGGCCTGCACCTTGAGCGGGCCCTCGTACCCCTGGGTGAACTCCTCCAGTGCGTCGAGGTCCTCGCCGAGCCAGGACCGGGCCCGTCGGGTGTCGCGTCCCGGCCGGTCGCCGATGCGCCAGCCGCTCGGCTCGACGTGTCCGTACATCTCGACGAGCAGCCCGATGGTCCGCCCGATCATGTCCGCGCCGGGACCGCGCGCGGGCAGTTCCGCCAGATACGGCACGCCCTGCCCGTCCCCGAAGGAGCCGGTGACGGTCTTCGCCGCCTCCCGGGCGTCCCCTCCGGGCATCGAACCGATTCCGGTGGCCGGGCACCCGCTGAACTTGCTCTTCTCGCTCACGCGCGAAGCCTACGGCGGTCCGGCGCCCGAGCCGTCAGCGGCCGGGCGCACCGGGAGCGAGCCGATCCCGCCCGAGCCGTCAGCGCGGCCGCGGCGCACCGTCTCGCCGCCCGGGCCGTCAGCGGCCGGGCGCACCGGGAGCGAGCCGATCCCGCCCGAGCCGTCAGCGCGGCCGCGGCGCACCGTCTCGCCGCCCGGGCCGTCAGCGGCCGGGGCGCACCGTGAGGTCGTTGACCTCGGCGTCGCGGGGCAGGTCGAGCGCCATCAGGATCGTGGTGGCGACGGACTCCGGGTCGATCCAGCGCGCGGCGTCGTACTCCTTGCCCTCCTGCTGGTGGACCTTGGCCTGCATGGGGCTGGCTGTTCGGCCCGGGTACACGGACGTCACCCGCACCCCGTTCTCGTGCTCCTCGTGGCGCAGCGAGTCGGCGAGCGCCTTCAGGCCGTGCTTGCTGGCGGCGTAGGCACTCCATTCGGCGTGGGCGGCAAGCCCGGCACCGGAGTTGACGAAGAGGACGTGGCCCTGGGCGACGCGCAGCTGCGGGAGGAGGAGGCGGGTGAGCTCGGCCGGGGCGACGAGGTTGGCGTTGAGCTGGAAGTGCCAGGCCTTGGGGGTGAGTTCGCCGACCCGGCCGAGCTCCACGACGCCCGCGATGTGCAGCAGCGAGTCCAGCCGCTCCGGCATCGACTGCTGGCCGAAGGCCCAGGAGAGCCGGTCCGGGTTCGACAGGTCGCCGACGATCGTGCGGGCGCCGGGGTGGAGAGCGGCCAGCTCCTTGGCACGGCCCGCGTCCCGGGCCAGGAGGACGAGCTCGTCCCCGCGCTCCGTGAGACGACGGGCGACGGCTGCGCCGATGCCGGAACCGGCACCGGTGATGAGGTGAGTGGACATGCCCCCATCGTCGCACCCGCCGCCTCGCCGCCCGCACGTCACTGCAGGCCGGAGGTCTCCTCCAGGTAGGCCAGGGCGCCGACCCCGTCCTTCGCGAAGAACACCAGGTCGGTCAGCGGGAGCGGGAGGAAGCCCTCGTCCTCCATGCGCTGGAACTGCTGGCGCAGACCGTCGTAGAACCCCGCCGTGTTGAGCAGGACGACCGGCTTGGTGTGCTTGCCGTGCTTCTTGAGCTCCAGGATCTCGGTGGCCTCGTCGAGCGTGCCGGTGCCGCCCACCATGATCACGATCGCGTCGGACTTGTCCAGGAGCAGTGCCTTGCGCTCGGCGAGGTCGCCCGCGATCACCATCTCGTCCGCGTTGGTCCGCGCCTTCGCGGCCAGGAAGTCCACCGACACCCCGACCAGCTTCCCGCCCGCTTCCTGCACGCCGTCGGCGACGACCTTCATCAGCCCGCTCTCCGAGCCGCCCCAGACCAGGGTGTGCCCGCCGCGGCCGATCAGTTCGGCGAATTCGCGGGCGGGCACGGTGTAGCGGTCGTCGAGGTCGGCGGCTGAGAGGAAAACGCAGATCTTCATGGCTGCCACGGTAAGGCAGACCGGCACGTGCGACGCAGCCCCTGTGTGCCGTCCGCCCGAGCCGGGCACCGGGAGGGCGGGATCCGGGGAAGAAACCCGGGGGCCGCGCGGCTGAGGAATACATGACTGCCACCCGAGGACACCTGATCACCGTCGAACCCTCCACCGAGCATGTGCGCGTGGTCCGTGACGGAGTGCTGCTCGCCGAGAGCCGGCGCCCGCTCGTGCTGCGCGAGACGGGCTGTCCGGTCCGCTACTACCTGCCGCCCGAGGACGTCCGCACCGAACTGCTCACGGCATCGGACACCCGAACCCACTGCCCGTTCAAGGGAGATGCCTCCTACTGGTCCCGCCCGGAGGCGGCCGACCTCGTCTGGGCGTACCCGGAGCCGAAGGACGAAGTGGCCGAGATCAAGGACCACTTCTGCTTCTACGACACCGAGACGTTGGCGGCCTGACAGCCCGGCACGCCGTCAACACCCTTTCCGAGCTGCGAAGAAGAGGGAATCCAAAAAGTTCTCGCGGAAAGCGATGAGTTTCCCGAAGCCCCGCAGTCCATCTCCACATGGACAAGACTCTCTCCCGCGACGGCACCCTGATCGCGTACCGCCGCCGGGGCGAAGGACCGCCGCTGATTCTGGTGAACGGCGCGCTGGGCACCGCGGCGACCGAGGCTCCGCTGGCCCGCCTCCTCGCCCCGCGCTTCGAGGTCGTCACGTACGACCGGCGCGGCCGGGGCGCCAGCGGGGACAGTTCGCCGTACGCGGTGGAGCGCGAGATCGAGGACCTGGCCGCGATCGCGCAGGCGGTCGGCGGCCGGCCCTCGGTGTTCGGTGTCGGGGCCGGCGGTGCGCTGGCCCTGGAGGCGCAGGCCGCCGGGCTCCCTGCCGCCCGGCTCGCGGTGTACGAGCCGCCGTACACCCCGGGTGCACCGGGCCTGCTGTTCAAGGCGGGCTGCACGGCCCGGCTGCACCGGCTGCTGTCCGCCGGGGACCGGGGAGGGGCGGTGGAACTGTTTCTGTCCGTGACGGGGGTCGCGGCCGACATGGTCGCCAGGATGCGGAGGGCGCCGCTGTGGCGGACCCTGGAATCCGTGGCACACACCCTGGCGTACGACGACGCGGTGCTGGGCACCGGCGCGGTTCCCGCGGAACGGTTCGCGTCGGTGACGGCGCGGACCCTGGTGGTCTGCGGCGGCTTCAGCCCGGCCACCGCCAGGACATCGACCCGTCTGCTGGCGGACGCCCTCCCCCGGGGCCGTCACCGCACGCTGACGGGACAGGCCCGGGAGCTGGCACCGCAGGCGATCGCTCCGGTGCTGGCGGACTTCTTCACCCGGGACGCGCACGTACGCCAGGCGTCCTGAACGAGGGCGTGCACGGCGGTCAGGCGTCCTGAGCACACGCGGGCGGGCCGGGGGGCCGGAGCACCCCGCGCGGCTGCGCCCGTACAGGGGTCGGGCGTTCCCGCGCGGGGCGCCTGAGGCCGGTCCCGGGTGCGGTCCATGACGGCACCCGGGACGTGCCCCCAGGGCCGTACCGGCCGCGTCGTCAGTCGGAGACGGCCGCCGCCGTCTCCCTGCGCACCGTCGTGGCGATCGTCGCCGAGCCGACCACGCGCGTGTCGTCGTACAGCACGACCGCCTGGCCGGGGGCCACGCCCCGTACCGGCTCGGTGAACGCGACGTGGAGCGTCCCGTCGAGCAGTTCGGCGGTCACCTCGGTCTCGCCGCCGTGGGCGCGGAGCTGGGCGGTGTACGTGCCGGGGCCGGACGGCGGCGTGCCGCACCAGCGGGGCCTGATCGCGGTGAGGGCGGTGACGTCGAGGGCCTCGACGGGGCCGACGGTCACCGTGTTGTTCACCGGGGAGATGTCCAGCACGTAGCGCGGCTTGCCGTCGGCGGCCGGGTGGCCGATGCGCAGGCCCTTGCGCTGGCCGATGGTGAAGCCGAAGGCGCCCTCGTGGGTGCCGAGCTTCGTACCGGACTCGTCGAGGATGTCGCCCTCCGCCGTGCCGCCGAGGCGGTCCGCGAGGAAGCCCTGGGTGTCGCCGTCGGCGATGAAGCAGATGTCGTGGCTGTCGGGCTTCTTGGCCACCGCGAGGCCCCGGCGCTCGGCCTCGGCGCGGATCTCGTCCTTGGTGGTGAGGGTGTCGCCGAGCGGGAACATCGCGTGGGCAAGCTGGCGCTCGTCCAGGACGCCGAGGACGTAGCTCTGGTCCTTGGCCATGTCGGAGGCACGGTGCAGCTCGCGGCTGCCGTCCTCGCCGAGGACCACGGTGGCGTAGTGGCCGGTGCAGACCGCGTCGAAGCCGAGCGCCAGGGCCTTGTCGAGCAGGGCCGCGAACTTGATCTTCTCGTTGCAGCGCAGGCACGGGTTGGGCGTGCGCCCCGCCTCGTACTCGGCGACGAAGTCCTCCACGACGTCCTCGCGGAAGCGTTCCGCCAGGTCCCAGACGTAGAACGGGATGCCGATGACGTCCGCGGCACGGCGGGCGTCGCGGGAGTCCTCGATGGTGCAACAGCCCCGGGCGCCGGTCCGGAAGGACTGCGGGTTGGCCGAGAGCGCGAGGTGCACGCCGGTCACGTCGTGGCCCGCCTCGGCGGCGCGGGCGGCCGCGACGGCGGAGTCGACACCGCCCGACATGGCGGCGAGCACGCGGAGGGGGCGCTGGGAAGTCTGAGTCATAGCTCCACCAGGGTACGGGTCGGCGGGAACCGAATGCTCGCGGATAAGCGTTGTCGCTCACATGGGGAGCAAGGGGACGGCGGGCGCCAAGGGCCCCGCAGGATCGGGGACCGGCAGCGGGATCAGCCGGCGCGCGGTGCTGATCGGCGGCGTCGTCACCGCAGCGGGTACGGCGGCGCTGGCCCGGGAACAGCTGAAGCGGGCCTGGTGGCGGCTGCCCGGGGTGGAGAAGCCGCGTAAACCGGGTGAGCTGGATTACGCACGGGCCACCTGGACGGCAGCCTCCGAGGCGAACTGGCGGCGCGCGGACCGCCCCGACGACTACGACATCGACCGCGTGGTCATCCATGTCACACAGGGCAGCTTCAGCAGCGCGGTCCGGGTCTTCCAGGACCCGGGGCACAAGGCCGCTGCGCACTACGTGGTGCGCAAGGACGGCCATGTGACGCAGATGATCCGCGAGCTGGACGTGGCGTTCCACGCGGGCAACCGCTCCTACAACGAACGCAGCGTGGGCATCGAGCACGAGGGCTTCGTGGAGCGCCCGCAGGGCTTCACAGCCGCGATGTACGGGGCGTCCGCCCGGCTCACCGCGGCGATATGCGCGAGGTACGACATACCGGTGGACCGCGAGCACATCATCGGGCACGTGGAGGTGCCGGGGGCCGACCACACGGACCCGGG
Organism: Streptomyces sp. NPDC002809; assembly: GCF_040295435.1. Taxonomy (NCBI): domain Bacteria; kingdom Bacillati; phylum Actinomycetota; class Actinomycetes; order Kitasatosporales; family Streptomycetaceae; genus Streptomyces; species Streptomyces sp. NPDC002809. The sequence continues at coordinate 91,542 of NZ_JBEOVJ010000008.1, read as the reverse complement.
AAAGGGCTGGGACTGGGACCGCTACATGAAGCTGGTCCGGGCGGCGAAACCCTGAGTACCTGTTTCTCAACCTCGGCCCAGGTGTTGGCGTGAGACGCGTGATGGCTACACTCGCGCGGACCGTGATCGTGTGGTGCCACAGTGGCTTCGTTCACTCCAAGCAGCAGCGTTTATCCGCCGGTTTGGACAGCGGTTGGTGATCTTGACACCCTTGGATGTTCACGCGAAGTGACGTCAGGTGCCCACATTGCCGGGTACCGGAAAGCAATTACGCAGGTCGTCTGCCGTACCCGGCAAGTGAGGGGCCGCGTCCGGGCGGTCATCATGATGAGCCGGGGGCGTGGCGTTCTGGGCCCGCCGGAGGCGAGAGGAAGACGAAGGTGCTCGGGACTGTGACAGAGGTGTTCAGCAGATCCGTGGACGTGCTCCGACCGCGCCAGCCACCGGAGCCGATCCAGGGACCTGTGTGGGCGGTCCGCGCCGGGGGGCTCGGTGTGCTGCTGGGGATCTCCCTCGCCGTCCAGTCGGTGACCCTGATGGCCGGCGGGGAGCCGGGCTGGCCGGCGGACGCGATCCGCCGGGTTGCCGGACCGCTCGTGATCAGCTCGATCCTGGCGGCGTTCCTGTCCCGGCGATGGGAGCGCCGTAGGGCCCGGGCCATGAATGAGGGGCGGCAGGCGTGAACCGGGCTGTCCCCTGGAGTGAGGCAGCACTCGTGGCCGTTGCCTGCTGGGCGGTCAGCGGCCTGGGATACGGCGTGCTCGCCGCCCTCGACGAGCCGCAACTGTCCGTTGCGCCCCTCATCGGCATGGGGCTCGTCCAGTGGTTCTGGGCGCGCCACCGCTTTTGGCCGGCCGCGGTCGCGGCGGGCCTCGCGGGGCCTGTCGTGCTGTTCGCTCTCGTCGACGTCCTGCGTCCGGGTCTGGGCCGGTACGTTGCGGACGCGCTGGCCACGGGGGCCGCGGCAACGGTCGCCTTGGCCGTCTTCACCCTGGTCGGCCGCGGAGCGGGACGCCATCGTGAGGCAACACGCTGACCAGTTCGTGGGCCATCGCCTCATCCTGCAGCCCGAGCCGAGTGCCGTCCGGCGGCACACGTCCAGCACCGCATGTGGGGGCCGCCCAGGCAAGGACCCCAGCGACTTCAAAACTCGTGAACATCGCCTGACCGTGAGTCTGGGCGCCTCCCAAACCCATGCACAATTGCCGTCACAACTCGTGACCAGAGCCAGCCACAGCGTAGAGGTAGGCAAAGTATGCAGAATCTGCTCAGGAATGGCGGTCCGGTCGACATCGCGATGGGATGGCTCGGCGTCCTGGTCTCGGCCACGCTGCTGATAAAGGGCATAGCGCTGGCACAGCACGGTATTTCCTTGTGGTGGCCCGTGATAGCCGGTGCGATGGTTGTCCTTAGCCTGCATGCGCTGTACCGCCGCCGCCGCGACAGTGGCCAGGGCAGAGTGTGAGCTGGTTCTGCTCGAGCCACGCGACGGACTTCGCGGCGGTGTGCGGCGAGTGCTGTGCTGGTGATCGTCGTAGGTGAAGTCGGTGATCGACTGCGGCGGCGCTTCTTTCCTCGACGGGAGATGCGCTGACAGTTCGGCTGGTCAGCGCCCTACTTCCTCGTCCGGCTGCTTCGGGTGAGACGCCTGGTCATGAGGGTGATGGCCGCCCAAGTGATCAAGGTTTCGGAGTGCTGGACGAGCCGTTCGTAGTCCCGCGCATGTCGGCGGGCATGCATCATCCAGGCCCAGGTGCGTTCGACGACCCAGCGGCGGGGCAGCACGATGAACCCGGAGACGTCCTTGGGGCGGCTCACGGTCTTGATCGTGAGGCTGAGGTACTTCTTTGCCCAGGTCACGAGCTTTCCGGCGTAGGCGGAGTCCGCCCAGACGATGGTGATCTCGGGATGCATCAGGCGGAGGCGGAAGAGGAGTTCCTTGGCTGCGTCGCGGTCGGTGAGCGAGGCCGGGGTGACCATGACCAGCAGGGGCAGGCCGCGGGTGTCGACCACCAGATGCCGTTTGCGTCCGTTGATCCTTTTGCCCGCGTCATAGCCGCGCGAATCCCTGCCAACAGTCTCGGCGGCCCTGACACTCTGAGAGTCGATCACGGTCGCGACCGCCCGGGGGCCTTTGCCCATCTTGCGGCGAATCCGGCCTGACAGGTGGTCGCGAATCTGTCCGATCACGCCGGCGGCGGCCCAGCGTGCCATGAAGCCCCAAACCGTGCGCCAGGGCGGGAAATCCGCAGGTAGAGCCCTCCATTTGCAGCCGGTGTCCACGACGTAGCGGATCGCGTCGACTATCTCGCGTCGGGGATGTTTCTCCGGCCGGCCCCCGGCCCGGGTCTCGCAGGCAGGCTCAAGTAACAGCGGTTCTATCAGTGCCCATTCGGCGTGGGTGGTGTCGGAGGGATAGCGGCGCTGACGCATGGCGGCGGCCTTCCCTCCATTCATTGGTGAGCGGTCCGCCCGGTCGAAGCCGGGCGGACCGCTCGTGGCGGTCAGGCCGGTCGAAGCCGGGCGGACCGCTCGTGGCGGTCAGGCCGAGATGACGAGGTCGAGGGTGGATTCGATGGAGTTGAGCTGGGCGATGATGTGCTTCTGACCCACTTGTCGCCCGGGTGGGCGGCGGCGTGTGGTGCGACGGTGCCGGTGAGGAACCGGCGGAACTCGGTGAGTTTCCCGGTGAGCACGGCCCGTTCGTATGCCTGGAGCGCGGCCGGTTCGGCGCCGAGCTGGTAGCCGTCGGCTCTCGTCCAGATCAGCGGAGGCCAGCCGTTCTCCGCGATGATGTCGCGTAGGCAGGCCAGACCGGCCCTGACCTGGCTGGGAGACAGTCCGGAGGCGCGGGTCAGCTGGTGGAACAACAGCCCGGCGGGCCGGGCCTCGAACAACACGAACCGCAAGGTGTCAGCATGCTGCTTGGCGGCGTCGCCCCGGCGCCGTGAGGAGCGGGGCACGACTACTCTCCCCGCAACATGCGGGCGAGTTCGCCGTCCATGTCGACCTTGCCCGTGTCGACCGCGGTCTCGATCCAGTCCAGCGTCGCCCTCACCTTGGCGACGTTCTCGTGCACGATCGTGCGCTCGTCCTCGCCCAGGGTGCGGTCCCGCAGGCCCGGGACGGCCCGGCCGGCCGCGGCCACGAAGGAGTGGCAGGCGGTGACCAGGTCCAGGAACTCCACCGTCCGGTCGATGTTGCGGACCGCCGGGGCGACGGGGCTGGTGTCCTCGAAGTGTTCGCGGGCCTGCCGTCCCCGCTCGACCTGGGCGTGATTGACCTGGTGGCGGGCGGTGTCGTCGCTCATCGCCTTGAACGCGACGTCCGGGCGCCGCAGCAGACCGGTGGTCACCTGGGCGGCCACGCTGTCGTCGCGGGTGAACTCCTCCACCACCCGGACCCTGTCCTCCGGCTTGACCTGGGCGGCAACCGCCGGCCGCCGCAGGAAGTCGGTGGTCACCGTCGCGGCGACCTCTTCGTCCTGGGCCAGGGTGTGGATCGCGGTGACCTTCTCCTGCGGCGAAATGGGGTGCTCGACCTGCCGCCCCACCCGCCGGTTGGCGTCGTCGACCGCCCACCGCTTCTTGCCCTCGGGCGGCTGTTTGATCGCGGCGAACCGCTCTTCCTCGTCAGGAATGCTGCCCAGGACCCGGTGAACGGTGAACGAGGCCCCCGCCTGGCGGTGTTCCTTCGGCCACCGCGACGCAGTCCACCGCGCGTTCTCCACCGTAGTGCGCTTGAGCCCGATGTCCTCGGCGAGCCGGGTCAGGGCCTGGCGGACGGTGAACAGGTCCCGTCCCGGCAAGGCTTCCCGGCCGTCGTCGGGAACACGCATCGGTTCGATTTCCAGCGCGCGGTCCCCGATCGTGAACTGACCCTGGGTCTGCTGTTCGACCACTTCCCGCAGCTCTGCCACGATCTGCTCGTAGCGCTGCTGACTGACGTTTCCGACCTTGTCGATCTCCTCCGGCATGGCGTTCACCACCCATGCGGGCCGGGGCACGGAGCTCAAGTCCGTGACGTGGACACGACCCGCTCATCACCGAGAGCCAGACCGCAAATCCACTGATCACAACGAACGACCGCAAAAGACCGATTGGCGACCAAAGTTGGACTCAGGATGCGTTCGCGATGCGGTTACTGTGACCGTTCGCCGAACGTTTCCTTCCGGCGCCTCCAGGCCCTCACCTTGCACCGCGTCCCGCAGTACAACGCCGTCGACCTCCGGTTGACGCCGGCGATCCACCGGGCCCCGCACTCGGGACACTCGACCTCGCCCACACCGCCCTGCACGGCCGCCAGGCGCTTGCGCAACCGCCGGTCCGTACGCCACTGCCTGGCACGACATGCCGAGGAACAGAACAAGGCGTCAGGCCGGGCCCCCGGCCTCAACCGTTCGCCACAAGCCCGACAGTTCCTCTCCCCGGCCCGCCCGGTGCCCTCGGACACCACGCCAGCGTAGAACCCAAGGCTACTCAGAACCGGGGATCAGAAACAGGTACTGAGGCCGGGGGCGGGGCCGGAACCAGATCCGGAAACCGGAACCAGGGCCGGGACCAGGGCGCGACGGCCCCGCCGTCCCTGCCGGGTCCATCGGCCGGGCCCCGCCGTGACCGTCAGCTGAGCCCCGCCGTCCTCGCCCGCTTCACCGCCGGGCCGATCGCCCGCGCCACGGCCTCGACGTCCTGCTTGGTCGACGTGTGGCCCAGCGAGAAGCGCAGGGTGCCACGGGCCAGGTCCGGATCGGTGCCGGTGGCCAGCAGGACGTGGCTGGGCTGGGCGATCCCGGCCGTGCAGGCGGAGCCGGTGGAGCATTCGATGCCCTGGGCGTCCAGCAGCAGGAGGAGCGAGTCGCCCTCGCAGCCGGGGAAGGTGAAGTGCGCGTTGGCCGGCAGGCGGCCGCCGGGGGCCGGGTCGCCGCCGAGGACGGCATCCGGGACCTGGGCCAGGACGGCCGCGGCCAGCTCGTCGCGGAGCCCGCCGATCTCCCGGACGAAGTCCTCGCGCCCGTCGGCCGCGAGCCGTCCCGCGACGGCGAACGCGGCGACTCCGGGCACGTCCAGGGTCCCGGAGCGCACATGGCGCTCCTGTCCTCCGCCGTGCAGCACGGGTACGGGCGTGTACTCGCGGCCCAGCAGCAGCGCGCCGACTCCGAACGGGCCGCCGATCTTGTGCGCGCTCACGGTCATCGCGGCGAGCCCGGAGCGGGCGAAGTCGACTTCGAGCTGTCCGAAGGCCTGGACCGCGTCGGCGTGCATGGGGACGTCGAACTCGCGGGCGACCTCGGCCAGTTCACGGACCGGCATGACGGTGCCGATCTCGTTGTTCGCCCACATCACGGTGATCATCGCGATGTCGTCGGGGTTACGGACCAGCGCCTCGCGCAGCACGTCGGGATGGACGCGGCCGTGACGGTCGACGGGGAGGTACTCGACGGTCGCGCCCTCGTGCTCGGCGAGCCAGTCGACGGCGTCCAGCACCGCGTGGTGCTCGACGGGGCTGGCCAGGATCCGGGTACGGCGGGGGTCGGCGTCGCGGCGGGCCCAGTAAAGGCCCTTCACCGCGAGGTTGTCCGACTCGGTACCACCGGAGGTGAAGACCACCTCGCTGGGGCGGGCGCCGAGGGCGTCGGCGAGGGTCTCTCTGGACTCCTCGACGGTACGGCGGGCCCGGCGCCCGGCGGCGTGGAGTGAGGACGCGTTGCCGGTGACGGCGAGCTGCGCGGTCATCGCCGCGATCGCCTCCGGCAGCATCGGCGTGGTCGCGGCGTGGTCGAGGTAAGCCATGGTGGACTCGATTCTACGAGCCCGCGGCGGGGCGTACGGCGAGCGCATGGTGTCCCGGTGCCCGCGCACCGCGAAATGCGTGGCCCGGCCCGCCCGGTCCGGAGCCCGATCCGGTGGGGGCGAGCGTCGGGATCCGTGCTCCGTCAGCCGCCGAAGCTCCAGGCGACGACACCGTTTCCGGTGACGACGAAGGCGAGGACCGCCAGGTCGGCGACGCCGAGCGCGAGCCCGAGCAGGGCACGGCCGCGACGGGTGGTGGAGCGTGCCAGCGCGACGATCGCCATGACGACGGCCATCGGGCCGAGCACCAGATTCATCACCAGGAGACCGAGGAGACCGAGCACGAAGGACGCGACGGCCAGACCGTCGGCGTCCCGGGCAGAGCGCTTGACCGGGACGGTCGTCGACGACCGGACGGTCGGGGACGACGGAGCAGCCCGGGCGGAGGTGTAGCCGGCGGAAGGGGCGGCGGCCTCGGAGCGGCGGGTGAAAGCGGTGAGTGTCATCGTGCGGACTCCTTCGGATCTGGATGCGCTGCGCCGGACGGCCGGGCGGTCACCGGGAGCGGCGGCGTGGGCCCGTCCGCTCCCGTACGGCGAAGGCCAGGAGCCAGCAGCCGATCAGGGCGCCGAGCGCGAGGGAAAGGGGAAGCGGAATCTGGACCACCGCTCCCAGCACGATCCCCAGCAGGAGCAGGGCGGCGACGAGGACGATCATGGTCAGCCTTTCCATGATTGAGAGTACGACTGTTCACTGACTTGTCAGTCTAGACCCGCGTCCGACTTCCCCGCCCCGGAGAACGGTTGTTTACTGAATGGCATGAGTCACACCGCCGGTATCCGCCAGGCCCAGAAGCTGAAGACACGTCAGGCCCTGCTGGACGCCGCCCTCGGGCTGCTGGAGCACCAGAGCCTGAGCAGCCTGGGCCTGCGCGAGGTGACGCGTGCCGTGGGAGTCACGCCCACGGCCTTCTACCGGCACTTCGACGACATCGCCGCGCTCGGGGTGGCTCTGGTCGAGCAGACCCTGGGCAGCCTCCACGGAATGATCGGCGCGATCCTGGCCGAGACCGGCGACAGCGAGGTCCGGCTGGACCGCAGCGTCGATCTGATAGCGCGCCATGTCCGGGAACAGCCCGCCCACTTCCGCTTCATCGCCCGCGAGCAGCACGGCGGGGTCGGTCCGGTCCGCGAGGCCATCGCCGCCCAACTGCGGCGGTTCGCGGAGGAGGTGGCGGCGGCGCTCGCGGACGAGCCCGAGTCGCGCGGCTGGAACGAGGAGGATCTGCTGATGCTGGGCGGCCTCTACGTCGACCACATGGTGATCACCGCGTCGGCCATGCTGGACGCCGGCCCGGACGGTGACGAACGGGTGGCCCGCGTCGCCTCGCGCCGCCTGCGGCTGGTCACCCTCGGCCGCCTGCACTGGCTGGACGGACCCGCGCCGGACGCCGCACCCTGAGGATGCCGGCCCCAAGGGCTGTCCCGTAATCCGTGGTGGATCGGCGCGCGGCGTCGGATGCGGTGCATCGCAAGGCGGAGGAGCGTCCGCATACCGGATGTATTCGGACGTTCCGACAACGCGGCGCGGAGCCGTAGCTGTCGTCGCGCGCCCGCCAGGGACTACGGGACAGCACTTAGGCTGCCGTGCATGAGCGACGACGCCTGGGTCCTGGACCGTACGTTCCGCAGCTCCGCCGGGGAGGTCCGCTGGGCCGCCCTGGGCCGGGCCGCGGCGCCGCCCGTCGTGCTGGTGCACGGCACGCCGTTCTCCTCGTACGTCTGGCGCGGCGTGGCCCGGGCGCTGGCCCAGGACCACCGGGTGTTCGTCTGGGACCTTCCCGGGTACGGCGACTCCGCGCAGTTCGAGGGCCAGGACGTCTCGCTCGGCTCCCAGGCCTGGGTCCTCACCGAGCTCCTCGGCCACTGGGAGCTCACCGAACCGGCTCTGGTCGCCCATGACTTCGGCGGCTGCGTCGCCCTGCGCGCCCATCTGCTGCACGGTGCGCGCTACCGCCGCCTCGCCCTGGTCGACCCGGTGGCACTGGCGCCCTGGGGCTCACCCACGTACCGGCTGCTCGGCGGACACCCGGACGTCTTCGAGCAGTTGACGCCCGCACTGCACCGGGCGCTGGTGCGGGAGTACGTGAGCTCCGCCAGCGGCCCCGGGCTCTCCCCGGCGGTCCTGGACCGGCTCGTCGCCCCCTGGTGCACCGAGGCGGGGCAACCGGCCTTCTACCGGCAGATCAGCCAGAACGACCAGCGGTTCACGGACGAGATCCAGCACCGGTACGGGGAGCTCGCCCTGCCGGTGCTGATCTGCTGGGGCGCCGATGACACCTGGATCCCGGTGGCCCGCGGCCATGAACTGGCCGCTCTCGTCCCCGGGAGCGAGCTGCGGATCATCGAAGGGGCCGGGCATCTCGTGCAGGAGGACGCACCGGCGGAGCTGACCGCCGCGCTCACCCGCTTCCTGCGGGCCGCCCCGGCCCCGGACCTCCGTACAGCGCCATGACCGCGGCCGCGTGCGCGGCGAGCACCGCGCGGGCCTCGGGGGGCGCCAGCACCTCGACGTTCGGGCCGAAGGAGAGCAGGGAGCGCGCCCACTCCACCGACTCCACGGCGAGTTCGGCCCGTAGCCACGCACCACCGCCCTCGGGCTTCGGCTCCCCCGCGAGCACGCCCGCGTTCAGCCGCAGGAACAGGTCCAGCCGGGAGCGGTGCACCCGCACCCGCAGGGTCACCTCCCCCGGCCGCTCCTCGACCTGACGGCGCAGCTCCTCCCAGACCTGCGCCAGCTCCGCACCGGGCCTGCGCACGACAGGGTCCTCGGTGAGGGCAGCCCCCCGCACCCGGTCCGCGCGGAAGAGCCGGGGCTCCCCCTCGCGGTCGGCGACCAGGTACCAGACGCCCGCCTTCACCACCAGACCGTACGGGTCGACGGTGTAGGTGCGGGCCGCCCTCGTACCGCTGTGCCGGTAGCGCAGCCGTAGCCGCCGGTCGGCGAACACGGCGTCGTGCAGGTCGGCGATGTCGACAGCGGCGCGCGGTCCGCTCATCCAGCGCACCGGGTCGACGAGGATCCGGCGGCTGGTCAGCTCGGCGGCGGGCCGGTGCGGGGCGGGCAGCGCCGCCATCACCTTGCGCAGGGCGGAGCCGATCGCGTCGTCGAGCCCGAGCGCGGCGTGGACGCCGTCCGAGGCCAGGACGAACAGGGCGCGCGACTCGTCGGCGGTCAGCCCGGTGACGTCGGTGCGGTACCCCGGCAGCAGGACGATACCCCCGTGGCGGCCGCGTTCCGCGTAGACGGGGACGCCGGATGCGGAGAGCGCCTCGACGTCCCGGTAGATGGTGCGTACGGAGACGTCGAGGCGCTCGGCCAGCTCGGTGGCGGGCACCAGACGGCGGGTCCGGAGCAGCAGCAGGATCGAGAGCAGCCGGTCGGATTTCACCGCACCAGCATCCCCCGGACCCGGCCGGCGCGGGAGGATCAGCCGCACACCGGCCCCCGTCGGCGTGCGGCTTCAACTGCGAGCCGTCAGCTGCGGGCCGTCAGCTGCGCGGTGCGCGGGCGAGCTGGCGGGACTGGGCGACCAGCCGGTCCGCGCTGTCCCAGACGTCCGCGTCCTCCTCCAGGAAGCCGCCCGCGAGGTTGCGGGTGGTGATGGAGACGCGGAGCGGGCCGGGGGCGGGGCGGCAGCGGATGTGGGTGGTGAGCTCGATGGTCGGGGTCCAGCCCTTGAGTCCGAGCTCGAACGAGGTCGGCGGCAGGGCGTCGACGGTGAGGAGCAGCGAGAGCGGGTCGGCGTCCCGGCCGTCCGCGAGCCCGAACCAGCCGCGCATCTCGCCCTTGCCGGAGGGCTGCCCGATGGCCCAGCCGATCGTCGCCGGGTCGAGCTTGATGTCGAGCCGCTCGGTGATCGCGGAGCTGCCGGGGATGGGGGCCGGGCCGTCGCTCGGGCCCAGGCAGTGCTCCCGGGGCGGGATGGCCGGCGGCTCGGCCGACGTACGGACGTCGTCGGTCAGTGCGTCCAGGTCGCCGTAGGTGGCGATGACCCGGATGCGCTCGACCTCGGTGCCGTCGTCGGCGTACTGGAAGAGGGAGGCCTGGCCGGTGGAGAGGGTGCGTCCGGTGCGGACGGTCTGGGTGCGGATCACGGCGGGGCCGGGGACGGATGCGGTGAGGTAGTGCGCCGAGACCGAGAAGGGGTCCGGGTGCGGCAGGGCCTCACCGAGTGCGCGGCCGAGCATGGCCAGCAGATAGCCGCCGTTGACCGCGTGGATGATCGTCCAGCCCGCGGAGAGTTCTGCGTCGTAGACGCCTTCCTCGCGGAGGGTGACGGCGGTGTCCCGGTCGAACTCGCTGTCCCCGATGGTCGCCTGCGCGGTCGGTGCCGCCTGCTCTGCTACCTGTGCCATGGCGTGCACGCTACACCGATTGCATTACTGAGCGGTAGCTTTTTCGAGTCGGTGAGATGACAGGCGCGCGCCCGACATGTGGGACGAGAAGTCGAGCGCGCCGGGAAAGTGGGCATCAGCCCACCTCGGGTCCCTTCCCTCCTCACGCAGGGCGTCCGCCATCGAGGGGAGCGGGTGCCTGCCGTGCCGTTTCACCGGCGTCCGCGACCATGCCGACGAGGGTGTCGACGAGTTCGTCGGGGGTGGTGCGCAATCCGTCCGCGCCGAGGTGACCGCCGAGCTCCATTTCCGCGACGCCGTGGGCGCCGGCGAGCAGCAGGGCACCGTAGTGCCGCGCGTTCCGCTCCCCGACGAGGTCGGTGACGATGACCAGGAACTCGTCCTGGAAGCGTCCGGCCGCGCGGACGCGGCCTGCGGCCGGGTCGTCCGCCGGTCCGCACAGCCGGCGCCGGACGCGATCGACTCCTTCACCGGGTTCTTCGGGGTGGCGTCCACGGTTCCCGAACAAGAGCCGGTACAGATCCGGCTGGTCCCGGCCGACGCCGATGAGGGCACGGAGAGCGCCGCACAGCTTGTCGGAGGGCGACAGGGCCGGATCGGTCCGCAGCGCGTGGACCTGGTCGGCGATCCGCTCCCACCGCTCGGTCGCGACGGCGGCCAGCAGGCTGCCCTTGCCCGTGAAGTGCCGGTACGGCGCTCCTCGCGACACACCTGCCCGCGCGCCCACCTCGCGCAGGGTGACGGCTTCGGGGCCGCCCAGGTCGAGGAGGTCGGCGGCCGCGTCGAGCAGAGCGCGGCGGGTGAGAGCGGCGGATTCCGCACGAGTGACCATGACCTCCACCATACAGTTGACAGCGTCATCCGTACTGATAGCGTAACCAAGATGACAGTGTCACCTGAAACTCAGAAACTGATCGTCGTCACCGGAGCCTCCACGGGCATGGGCGCGTCAACCGCCCGGGAACTGGCTCGTCAGGGGTTCCACGTCCTGGCGGGTGTCCGACGCGACCGTGACGCCGACGCCATCCGGTCGGCAGGCATCGAACCGGTCATCCTCGACATCACCGAGACCGAGCAGGTGGAGGCTCTCGCCACGCGGGTCGCCGACGACCCGCGCGCGCTGCACGCGCTCGTCAACAACGCAGGCGTCCAGGTGAACGCCCCGGTCGAAGCGCTGCCGATGGAGCAGTGGCGGCAGGTGTTCGAAGTCAACCTGTTCGGCCACATCGCCGTCACTCAGGCGCTCCTTCCCGCACTGCTGCGCAGCAAGGGCCGTGTGATCAACATCAGTTCGGTCGGCGGCAAGTTCGCCATGGCCACCTATGGCGCTTACGCCGGAGCGAAGTTCGCCCTGGAGGCGGTCAGCGACTCGCTCCGCCGGGAGGTCGCTCCGCTGGGCGTACAGGTGGTCGTGGTCGAGCCCGGTGGCGTCCGTACGAAGATGGCCGCCCGCGGGGTCGAGACGGCGAACCGGCTGGCTGCCCGGATGACTCCGGAGCAGGACGAGCGCTACGGCAGCCTGATCCGGGCGAACAACAAGTTGATGGCCTCGGGCACCGCTTCGGGCCTGACTGCCGACGCCGCCGCCCGGGTCATCGCGAAGGCCGTGACGACGCGTCGGCCGCGCACCCGCTACACCGCCGGCCGGGATGCCGCTCTGATCATGCGCTTGGGCCCGATGCTGTCCGACCGCACGCTCGACCGCGTCCTCGCCGCCAACCTGCGCCGCCACCACCCGAGGGAAGCCGTAGGGGGTGTCTGACGAATGCCTGCGGCTCCGCCCTCCGGTGCGCGGCAACCGGTGAGCCCGCAGCCAACCGGCAGCAGGCCCCGATGCCGCGAGTGAGGCGGAGGGCCGGCTGGGACCCACCGGCAATGAGTCAGCCCTCGTCCGGCGTCGCCGAGCGCCGGTTGTAGGCACGCGGGGCGCGCCAGTGGTAGCGCAGTGCCAGCAGCCGCAGCACGAACGCCGTGAGCACCGCGCAGCCGCTGGTGAAGGCGTTGAGCGCGTCGAAGCGGATGCAGAGCACGATCATGGTCGCCCCGACGATGGCGGGCACCGCGTACAGGTCGCGGTCCCAGCGCAGCAGCGACGGAACCTCGTTGGCCAGGACGTCGCGCAGCACACCGCCGCCGACCGCGGTGGCCAGACCGAGCGCCGCCGACGCCGTCAGCCCGAGGCCGTAGTCGTACGCCTTCACCGTCCCCGTGACGCAGAAGAGCCCGAGGCCGGCCGCGTCGAAGACGTTGACGCCCAGCTGGATCCTTTCGACCTGCGGGTGCAGGAAGAAGACCAGGCCCGCGGCGAGCAGCGGGGTGGTGAAGTACCCGAGGTCCGTGAAGGCGGCGGGCGGCACCGCGCCGATGATCAGGTCACGGAACAGCCCCCCGCCCAGCGCGGTCACCTCGGCGAGCACCGCGATGCCGAAGACATCGAAGTTCTTGCGTACGGCGAGCAGAGCGCCGGAGATCGCGAAGACGAAGATCCCGACGATGTCGAGCGCATGCTGGACGGAGGGCGTGAACAGTTCGTTGAGCACCGGGCAATTGTGCCGGTACTACTCCTTGGGGCTGTCCTCCGAGGCCCCGGAGGGCTCCGATGGTGTCGCGGCGGAACCCTCGTCGTCGCGTTCGCCGTCGCCGTCGGGTGCAGCCTGGGCGGACACCTCAGGGGCTTCCGCCGCTTCCGGCGCTTCCGGCGCGACCGCCTCCGCCGGCTCGTCGGCCTCCGTGGCCGGCACCGCCGCGGCTGTCGACTTGACCGTGATGACGTCCGTGACGAGCGGAGCGTCGCCCGGCGCCAAGTCCTCGGCGTTCTCGGGGTGGTGGCAGGCCACCTGGTGCCCGGTCTTCAGCTGGAGCAGCGGCGGCTCGGTCGTCCCGCAGACCTTGGTCGCCTTCCAGCACCGAGTGTGGAACCGGCATCCGGTCGGCGGCGAGATCGGCGACGGCACATCGCCCTTGAGCAGGATGCGGTCGCTCTTGGCACCGCGCCGACGGGGATCCGGCACGGGCACCGCGGACATCAGCGCCTTCGTGTACGGGTGCATCGGCGCCTCGTACAGCGACTTGCGGTCCGCGAGTTCGACGATCTTGCCGAGGTACATGACCGCGATCCGGTCCGAGACGTGGCGGATCACCGACAGGTCGTGCGCGATGATCATGTAGGTGAGCCCGAGCTCGTCCTGGAGGTCGTCCAGCAGGTTCACCACCTGTGCCTGGATCGACACGTCCAGCGCCGAGACCGGCTCGTCCGCGACGACCAGCTTCGGCTTGAGCGCGAGCGCCCGCGCGATGCCGATGCGCTGGCGCTGGCCGCCGGAGAACTCGTGCGGGTAGCGGTTGTAGTGCTCGGGGTTGAGCCCCACCAGCTCCAGCAGCCGCTGGACCTCCGCCTTCACCCCGTCCTCGGGCTTGACGCCCTGGAGCCGGAAGGGGGTGCCGACGATCCCGCCGACCGTGTGGCGCGGATTCAGCGAGCCGTACGGGTCCTGGAAGATCATCTGGATGTCGCGGCGCATCGGCCGGAGCCGCCCCGCGGACATGTGGGTGATGTCGCGCCCCTGGAACTCGACCTTGCCGCCGGTCGGCTCCAGGAGCCGGGTCACCAGCCGGCCCATGGTCGACTTGCCGCAGCCCGACTCGCCGACGACGCCCAGGGTCTCCCCGGGGCGCACGTCGAAGGTGAGCCCGTCCACGGCCTGGACCGCGCCGACCTTGCGCTTCAGGATTCCCTTGGTGATCGGGAAGTGCTTGACCAGGCCGTCGACCTTGAGGAGCGGCTCGGGACCGGACCCGTCCGACCCGGCCGCGGCGGGCGCGGGAGTCTTCTTGTTCAGCTCAGTCACAGCTTCGGCGCAATCTCTTCGGTCCAGATCCGTTCGCGCTGCTCGCGCGACATATGGCACGCGGAGTAGTGCCCGTCGCTGACCTGCTGCAGCTCCGGACGCTCGGTGCGGGTGATGTTGTCGGGCGGGACGTCGGCGTACGGGCAGCGCGGGTGGAAGGCGCAGCCCGACGGGACGTTGATGAGACTGGGCGGCGAACCCTTGACCGGGATGAGCCGCTCGGTCTGCTCCCGGTCGATGCGCGGCATCGAGCCGAGCAGGCCCCAGGTGTAGGGGTGCTGCGGCTCGTAGAACACCTTCTCGGCGGTGCCGCGCTCGATGCACCGTCCCGCGTACATCACGAGCAGGTTGTCCGCGATCTCGGCGACGACACCGAGGTCGTGGGTGATCATGACGACCGCGGAGCCGAACTCCTTCTGCAGGTCGCGGATGAGGTCGAGGATCTGCGCCTGGACGGTGACGTCGAGGGCGGTCGTCGGCTCGTCGGCGATGAGCAGCTGCGGGTTGTTGACCAGGGCCATCGCGATCATCGCGCGCTGGCGCATACCGCCGGAGAACTGGTGCGGGTAGTCGTCGTACCGGCGGTGCGGCTCGGGAATGCCGACGCGGTCGAGCATCTCGACGGCGCGCTTCTTGGCGGCCTTCTTGTCGACCTTGTTGTGGACCCGGTGGGCCTCCACGATCTGCGCGCCGATGCTGTAGTACGGGTGCAGGGCGGAGAGGGGGTCCTGGAAGATCATGGCCATCTTCTGGCCGCGCAGCTTCCGTACGCGCTCGGGGCCCGAGCCGATGAGCTCCTCGCCGTCCAGCCAGATCTCGCCGCCGATCCGGGCACGCTCCGAGGTGTGCAGGCCCATGATCCCCAGCGAGGTCACGGACTTGCCGGAGCCGGACTCACCCACGATGCCGAGGGTCTGACCCGCCTCCAGGTCGAAGCTGACGCCGTCGACGGACTTGACCAGGCCGTCGTCGGTGTCGAAGTGGACGCTGAGGTTGCGTACGGAGAGGAAGGCGTGGTCGTCGCCGGAGCGCGGAGCCGGGACGGCGTCCGCAGCCTGGGAGTCCTTCTTGGTTGCGCCGCTCATGAGAGCCTCACCCGGGGGTCGATCGCGGCGTACACGAGGTCCACCAGCAGGTTGCAGATGACGATGAAGAAGGCGGCGACCAGGGTCACGCCCATCACCTTGGGCAGGTCGGCGGTGGTCACGCCCTGGATGGCGAAGGCACCCAGGCCCTGGAAGGAGAAGACTCTTTCGGTGATGACCGCGCCGCCCAACAGCAGCGCGAAGTCCATACCGAAGATCGTGACCAGCGGGGTGAGCGCGGAGCGCAGGCCGTGCTTGACGACCACGTTGCGTTCCTTGAGGCCCTTGGCGCGCGCGGTTCTGATGTAGTCCTCACCCATCGTCTCCAGCATCCCGGCCCGGGTGAGCCGGGCGTAGAGCGCGGAGTAGAGCAGGGCGAGTGTGCACCACGGCAGGACCAGACTGCTCGCCCATGCCACCGGGTCCTCGGTGAACGGTACGTACTCCCCGTTCCCGAAGAGCGCCAGGACCACCAGACCGGTGAAGAACATCGGCAGCGAGACACCGGCGAGGGCGACGCCCATGGAGAGGCGGTCGAAGAACGAGCCCCGCTTCAGCGCGGAGACGACACCGATCGCGACACCGGAGACGACCCAGATGACAGCGGCACCGACGGCCAGCGAGAGCGTGACCGGGACACGGTCGACAAGCTGCGGCCAGATCTCGGTGTGGGTCTTGAACGAGTACCCGAAGCAGGGGGCGTTGCAGGTGACGGGGTCGGGTCCGAACTGGTACTCGGCGCCGACGACGATTCCCTTGACGAAGTGCCAGTACTGGAGATAGAGGGGCTGGTCGAGTCCCAGGTTCTTCTTGACCGCGGCGATGACGTCGGGGTCAGGACTCTTCCCGACGTACTGGGCAGCCATGGAGTCGAGGGTCTGCCCGCCGAGACGGGGCACCAGGAAGAAGATCGCGAACGTGACTGCGCTGACCACCAGCAGCAGCAACACCGCGGCGAATACGCGTCGGATGATGTACGCAGCCACAGCCGTGCGGCGCCGGGCGGGCGGACGGGGTACGCCCGCCGGCCCGGCGCCTTCACCTGCCTTTCAGGGGATGCTTTTGATGAACAGGTGCTACTTGGTGGACGTCATGAGCACGTAGTCGTACATGCCGAGGTACGCGTTGGTGACGGTGACGTTCGCCGCGGAGTCCGGGCGGTAGAGCAGGTTCTTGCGGTAGAAGAGCGGAACGACCGAGGCGTTCTCCATGACCTTCTGGTCGACCTCGCCCCACGTCGCGTTGCGCGCCGTGGTGTCGACGGTGCCGATGCCCTTGACGAGGAGTTCGTTGATCCCCTTGTCGTTGAGCTCCATCAGGTTCGTGCCGCCGGACGGCTTGATGGCCGATCCGTTCACGATCTGGTCGAGGAAGCCGAAGCCGGTCGGCCAGTCGGCGCCCCAGGCCATCATCATCATGCCCGCGTTGTTCTTGTGGACCCAGTTCGGGACACCCGCGAAGTCGGTGAAGTACTTGTCCGCCGGGAACTGCTTGATCTCGGCGGTGATGCCGATGGCCTTCAGGCTGCCCTGGAGCTGCGTGGCGGCGGTGACCTCGTCAGGACGGTCGGAACGCGCGGTCAGCGTGGTCTTGAAGCCTTCGGGGTGACCGCACTTGGCCAGGTGCTCCTTGGCCTTGACGACGTCGCCCTTGCTGCCCTCGCTCGGGTACAGGTCGAACTTCTTGTAGCCGGCGACGCTCGGGGGGATGACCGTGCTCGCCGGGTCGCCCTTGACCGAGCCACCGATCGAGTCGATCATGCTCTGCTTGTCGACGGCGTACTGGACGGCCTTGCGGCACTCGGCGTTGTCGAACGGCTTCACGTTGACGTTCAGCGCCAGGTACTGCAGGGCGCCGGCGTACGGGTTGTCCGTCTTCGCCTTCTCCGCCGCCTTGACCAGGACCTTGGGCTGGGTCTTGGACTGCAGACCCGTGCCCGCGATGTCCGCGGTGGTGACGTCGTTGAGCAGGTGGTCGTCGACCGTGGTGGGGTTGACGTTGAACTTCAGCTCGATCTTGTCCGGCAGCGCCTTGCGGATCGGGTCCGTCTTGGCGTCCCACTCCGGGTTGCGGACCAGGGTCGCGCCCTTGCTCTCGTCGTACGCCGAGAACTTGTACGGACCCGAGGAGACCATCTTCTGGACGTAGCTGGCGCCCGTGTCGGCCTTCTGCTGGATCGGCGCCGTCTGCGAGAAGGCGGCGAGGTAGTCCATGTCCGCGAACGGCTTGTTCAGGTGGAAGACGATCGTGGAGTCGTCCGGGGTCTCGATGGACTTGAGGCCCGCGGCGGACTTGTCCTTGTACGGACCCTTGTACTTGTCGCCGCCCTCGAGGTAGGCCTTGAAGTACGTCGGGCCGTTGGACAGGGCCTCCGGCGCGAAGTTGGAACGCTCGACGGCGTACTTGACGTCCTTCGAGGTGATCTCGGTGCCGTCCTCGAACTTCACGCCCTTGCGGAGCGTGTACGTCCAGGTCTTCGCGTCCGCGCTGGCCTTGCCGAGGCCGGTGGCCAGGTCGGGAACGACCTCGAGGCCCTCCTTGCCGGCGGCCGGCTTGAAGGTCACCAGCGAACGGGCGTACAGGCGGGCGAAGTTCTGCACCCAGCCGTAGTACGTGTTGCCGGGGTCCAGGGAGTCCGGGCCACTGGTGTGCTCGTACGTGACCGTCCCCCCCTTCTTGTCGGTCGCGTTGACGATGCCCGTCAGGCCCGCGTCCGCCTTGGCGCTGCCGCCGCCGCTCTTGCCGCCGCTGTCGGAGTCGCTGCCACTGCACGCCGAAGCGCCGAGCGACACCGCTACGGCCACGGCTATGGCCACTGCTGTCTTTCTGTTCTGCATGGTGAGGAAAGCCCCCTCGCTAGTCCTGTGCGGCACTGCCGCGTTTACTTGCCACGAGGGTCGAGTGCGTCACGCAGCCCGTCCCCCAGCAGATTGAAGGCCAGCACGGTGACGAAGATCGCCATGCCGGGGATGACCATGAACATCGGGTCCACCTCGTAGAGGTCGACCGCCTGCGTGAGCATGCCGCCCCAGGACGCCTGCGGCGGCGCGATACCCACGCCGAGGAAGGACAGGGCCGCCTCGAAGAGGATGTTCGTGGGGATCAGCAGCGTCGCGTACACGAGGATCGGCGCGATCAGGTTGGGCAGCAGCTCGCGGAAGAGGATGAACGGGCCGCGGGCGCCCAGCGACCTGGCGGCCTCGACGAACTCGCGCTCACGGAGCGACAGGGTCTGCGCGCGGACGATGCGGCCGATGTAGGGCCAGCTGAAGAAGCCGATCACGAAGATCAGGACCGCGATCCGCAGCGTGAGCCCTTCCATCCCGAAGGCGTTGCCCTGCAGGGAGGCGGAGATGGAGATCGCGAAGAGCAGCAGCGGGAAGGCGAGGAAGGTGTCCATCAGCCGGCTGATGAAGCTGTCCACCCAGCCGCCGTAGAACCCTGCCACGACGCCCATGACGACACCGATGACGACGGACAGCAGCGTGGAGCCGACGGCGACCACGAGAGAGACCCAGGAGCCTTCGAGGATGCGCGCGAGGATGTCGCGGCCGGTCTGCGGCTCGACACCGAGCGGGTGGTCCAGGCTCATCCCGCCGAAGTCGCCCTTGGGCGCCAGCATGAGCGGGTCGACCAGGCTCTGGTTGAACGCGTTGGGGTCGAGCCCCAGGAGCGACTGGAGCGGCTTGGACAGCACCGCGGTGAGGATCAGCAGCACGACAACGATGCCACCGGCCATCGCCGCCTTGTCCCGCTTGAAGCGGGTCCAGGCGATGCGGCCGAGCGAGCGCCCTTCGATCTCCTTGCGGCCTGCGCCTTCCAGTACCGCTTCGGGCTGTGAATCCGCCCTGGTGGTCTCGATAGGTGCCGTCATTGCGCTGGAGACCCCTCTCGGCCGGCGGTGGCCGGCCCGTGACCGCCGCTGTAGCGGCTTCTACATGACCTTGATTACGCAAGGGCGCGCTGCCGGACGGGCCCTGCTCGAGAGTGGGGCACGGAGGGCATGGAGCACCTGCTGCGTGGAGTCTTCAACCACTTTGTGATCACCCGCCAGACCTGACGGGGAATGTTTGCTCAAACGTGATGCGGTCAGTGAGCTTCCGTTATCCGGACAGCATGATCGAGTGAGCGGACTACTTGGCTACTAATCCGCCAGAACGGACATGCCACCCAAGTAACGCCATTGCATGGCTATTTGGGTGACCGCGTCGGACGTCTTGTCCGACAGGGAGCTGTTTGTCCGTTCCTGGAGCCGGACTTGGGCGGGCCTAGTAGGCGCGCGGAGCGGGGCCGGGGGCCTGCGGGTAGCCGTAACCGGGAGCGACGACGGCACCGCGGCCGGCCGGGGCGTGCGGCTCCCTGTCGTAGAACGGACGGGAGTTGGCGCGCAGCCACATCGCGACCGGGTCGTACTCGTCGGCCATCGCGACCGTGGAGACCGGGAGCCCCTCCGGAACCGTGCCGATGGACTGCTGCATCATCGACCGCACGGCGTCCACGGACGGCCCGCTCGTGTCGTACAGATCGAGCCCGATGGCGAGGTACGGGACACCGATCGCGGGCTGCACCCAGGCGCGGCGCAACGACCGGATGGCGGGGGTGTGATGGGCGTTCTGCGTGAGCTGGGCGTAGAACTGCGGGATCTCGATGGCGGGGTCGCTGATCCGCAGCGGTCCTGCGGGCATCCGGTCGAGGCCGGTGGCGATCCGGCGCAGGTCCAGCCAGGGGATGCCCACGCCGCCGCCCGGCGCGTGCGGGTTCAGCCAGATGCCCCAGCGGTCGGGGAACAGGGCTCGGGCGATGTCGCGGCCGCTCACGACCTCGTGGTCCCGGTTCCAGCCGCTGGCGGAGAGCTCCTGGGCGGAGGTGACACAGGGGGCGTAGCCGAGGCCGTCGATCTCCATGTTGCCGTACTGGGCGTCGGGCGAGCCGGCCCGGCCGTGCCAGAGGAGCATCCAGATCCGGTCGGCCGCGAGGGCCTGGAGGAGTGCCTCGTACGCGTCGTAGCGCCCGGGGGTCACTTGGCGCAGCATGTGCTCGACCTGCCCGGCCGCCGCGGTGCCTGACGCACTCACCCTGGGTCCCGCCCCTCTTCGATCCACTGTGTCGGCCTGCCGCTCCCGGGGCTCTCGGGGCGGCGCGGTGCCGAGGCACCAGCCATCAAACCAGCTTATGCGGCGGCCCTGACACCGACTTGACTCCCGGGGCCGGAGCCGTCGGCCCGCGGCGACGGCCCCCTTGCCTCACCGCTACTCGGCGGGGCGCTGATAGAAGGGCCGCACCCGCGCCCGCATCCAGTCGGCGACCGGGTCCTGGGCCACGTCGAGCAGCACCAGGTTGACGGGCCACGGCACCTCGACGCGCCCCAGCGCCCGGCCCAGGGCGTCCATGGGGGCGTTGCGCCCGGCTCCGTCCCAGGTGGAGAACTCGATGCCGACGAAGAGGACGGGGTCGCCGCCCTCGATGCTGGCCAGGGCGCGCCGGGCGCTGAGCACGACGCCGCTCGCCTCGAACTCGCCGGCCGCGGCGGAGAGGAAGTCGACGGGGTCCTCCTGCCAGTCCGGCTCGTACAGCCGGACCCGGCCGCCGCTGGACGGTCCGTCGAGCGCGGTGCGTCCGGCCCGGCAGACCTCGGCGACGGCGGGCGGCGGCAGCGGCATGCCGACCGCGCCGCCGGGGTTCACCGCGATGCCGAGCTGCGGGGGAAGACCCCGGGCGAACTCGCGGGCGGGGGCCACGGTGAACGACACATGGGCGCCCACGCAGGCGAGGAACTGCTGTTCGGAGCTGAACACGGGTACGTACGGCGCGCCCTCGATGTCCAGCGTCGGCAGATCGAGGTCGGTGGCGTCCGGCGAGCCGCCGCTGGGCAGGGGCACCCACAGGTGGCTGCGGCCGAGCACCTCCACCAGCCTGCCGCCCGCTTCCGGGCTGCCGAGCGAGGCGCTCAGCACTTCTTCGAGCTCGTTGGCCGGCCATCCGCCCTGCGGATGGGTCCGGGCCGGTGCCGGAATGTCCACTGTCTTCCTCTCTCACCCCATGTCGTGCAGCAAGAGATTAGCGTCGATCTTTCGTGACAGGCTGTCGGGTTCTCCGGCGCTCCCGCTTCGAGCTGCCGGGCCGGCAGCGAGCGGGGCTACGGCCCGCCTGTCGCGCCGGGTTCCACGGTTCGGGACGCGGGATGCCCGGCCTCACCCTGTGCGTCTGCGAACGTGATCCTCGTCAGCAGCCCCGCCGCCTCCCGGTCCAGCAGCACCGCCGAGGCGCACCCCAGCGGCAGCAGGCCCGCCTCGGTGTCCCGCAGCAGTCGCCCCACGGCCCTGCGGTGCCGGGCGAACGCGTACCCGGAGACTCCTCGGCCGCGCTCGCGCTGCCCCTCCCTCGCGGTCCGCGGGGTGACGTCGAGCAGTACGAGGTGCAGGATGCGGCCGCGGCGCCGGGCATCACGGGCCAGCCAGCCGCGCACCCAGGCCTGGGTTCCGCAGTCGTGGACGACCAGGGAGGCGCCGGAGCGCAGCACCCGCCACAGGCCCCAGTAGTGGGCGACGCGGACGAGCGGACGGTAGAGGGCGTACGGGAGTAAGCGGGGCATCAGGGCCGCCCAGCGGTCCCTGGTGTTCTGGGAGTCGACGGCGTGCGCCGAGACGGCCCGTGCGATGAGTGTCGATTTACCGCTGCCGGGCAGTCCGGAGACCACCACCACGTCGCCCGCGGCGAAGTGCAGGCCGCGCGGGCTGCGCCCGCCCCGCTCCCGCAGGTCCCGTACGACAGGTGCGTGCGGGCCCAGCGCCTCCCTGGCCGGCGCACCCGGCTGCGCGGGCAGTGCGCCGTGCGCGACCCCCGCGGTCGTCGCGTACCGCTGCAACGTCATCGCCCTCCCCCTGTCGGCTACCCACACCTGCCCAAGAAGTGTAAAGAAAAGGTAATGCGGCACAACCGTCCGACCCGCCGGATCCTGCAGGAGACCGGCATCGGTACCGGCCCCCCACTCTCCCGCAATGCGTGCGATGATGGCCCCCTCAACTGCATACAGGCCGCTCGAATCCGCGCGGGAGAGTCCCGGCCACCGTGCCGGGCGCCGAAGGAGCAAGATCCTCCCTTGAATCTCTCAGGCCCCGTACCGCGTGGATGAGGCAGATCTGAAAAGCGAGTCGCCCTGCGGCTCCACCCAAGGTGCAAGCCGAACCCCTGCGGGGTCTCTCGGCGAACCTCTCAGGTTCCGATGACAGATGGGGAGGGATCGTCCTCGTCGTCATGCCCTGGGAGCCTTCAACCATGAGCACCGCCCCCCGTCTCACCGCCCTCGATGCCCTGCACCGTTCGCTGGGCGCGACCATGACCGACTTCGCGGGCTGGGACATGCCCCTGCGGTACGCCAGTGAGCGCGACGAGCACAACGCCGTGCGCACGAAGGCCGGCCTCTTCGACCTCTCCCACATGGGCGAGATCACCGTCACCGGCCCCGAGGCCGTGGCGCTGCTGAACTTCGCGCTCGTCGGCAACATCGGCACCGTCTCCGTGGGCCGCGCCCGCTACACGATGATCTGCGCCGAGGACGGCGGCATCCTCGACGACCTGATCGTCTACCGGCTGGGCGAGACCGAGTACATGGTGGTCGCCAACGCCGGCAACGCCCAGATCGTGCTGGACGCGCTGACCGCCCGCGCCGACGGCTTCGACGCCGAGGTGCGCGACGACCGCGACGCGTACGCGCTGCTCGCGGTCCAGGGCCCCGAGTCCCCCGCCATCCTCGCGGCCGTCACCGACGCCGACCTGGACGGTCTGAAGTACTACGCCGGGCTGCCCGGCACGGTCGCCGGGGTCCCCGCGCTGATCGCCCGTACCGGCTACACCGGCGAGGACGGCTTCGAGCTCTTCGTCGCCCCCGAGCACGCCGAGCAGCTGTGGCGGGCCCTCACCGAGGCGGGCGCCTCCCGCGGCCTGATCCCGTGCGGGCTCTCCTGCCGCGACACGCTGCGCCTGGAGGCGGGCATGCCGCTGTACGGACACGAGCTGACCACGGCGCTCACGCCGTTCGACGCCGGTCTCGGCCGGGTCGTGAAGTTCGAGAAGGAGGGCGACTTCGTCGGCCGCAAGGCCCTGGAGGCCGCCGCCGAGCGCGCCGAGACCGCCCCGCCCCGCAAGCTCGTCGGCCTGGTGGCCGAGGGCCGCCGGGTGCCGCGCGCCGGGTTCTCCGTCGTCGCGGAGGGCGGGGTGATCGGCGAGGTCACCTCGGGCGCGCCCTCGCCCACACTCGGCAAGCCGATCGCCATGGCGTACGTCGACGCCGCACACGCCACGCCCAGCACCACGGGCGTCGGGGTGGACATCCGGGGCAGCCACGAGCCGTACGAGGTCGTGGCCCTGCCGTTCTACAAGCGGCAGAAGTAGAACCGACGGCGGATCCGGCACTGCGCACGTGACGCAGTCCTGTCTCACACCGTAAGACCATCGTTCATCAGCACTCCCCCGCGTACAGGAGAATTCAGGTCATGAGCAACCCCCAGCAGCTGCGGTACAGCAAGGAGCACGAGTGGCTGTCGGCCGTCGAGGACGGTGTGGCCACGATCGGCATCACGGAGTACGCGGCCAACGCGCTCGGTGACGTCGTGTACGCCCAGCTCCCCGAGGTCGGTGACACGGTGACCGCGGGCGAGACCTGCGGCGAGCTGGAGTCGACCAAGTCGGTCAGCGACCTGTACTCGCCGGTGACCGGCGAGGTCACGGCCGCGAACCAGGACGTCGTGGACGACCCGTCGCTGGTGAACTCCGCCCCGTTCGAAGGCGGCTGGCTGTTCAAGGTACGTATCGCGGAGGAGCCGAAGGACCTGCTCTCCGCCGACGAGTACACCGCGTTCTCCGGTAACTGAGACCCAAGGGACCACCTGATGTCGCTTCTCAACTCCTCCCTCCACGAGCTGGACCCGGACGTCGCCGCCGCTGTCGACGCCGAGCTCCACCGTCAGCAGTCCACCCTCGAAATGATCGCCTCGGAGAACTTCGCTCCCGTCGCGGTCATGGAGGCCCAGGGCTCCGTCCTGACCAACAAGTACGCCGAGGGCTACCCCGGCCGCCGCTACTACGGCGGCTGTGAGCACGTCGACGTGGTCGAGCAGATCGCGATCGACCGCATCAAGGCGCTCTTCGGCGCCGAGGCCGCGAACGTACAGCCGCACTCCGGTGCGCAGGCCAACGCCGCCGCGATGTTCGCGCTGCTGAAGCCGGGCGACACGATCATGGGCCTGAGCCTGGCGCACGGCGGGCACCTGACCCACGGCATGAAGATCAACTTCTCCGGCAAGCTCTACAACGTGATCCCGTACCACGTGGACGAGACCGGTGTCGTGGACATGGCCGAGGTCGAGCGCCTCGCCAAGGAGTCCAAGCCGAAGCTGATCGTGGCCGGCTGGTCCGCGTACCCCCGCCGGCTGGACTTCGCCGCCTTCCGCCGCATCGCGGACGAGGTCGGCGCGTACCTGATGGTCGACATGGCGCACTTCGCCGGTCTCGTCGCCGCGGGTCTGCACCCCAACCCGGTGCCGCACGCCCATGTCGTCACGACCACCACGCACAAGACCCTCGGCGGTCCGCGCGGCGGTGTGATCCTGTCGACGCAGGAGCTCGCCAAGAAGATCAACTCGGCGGTCTTCCCCGGTCAGCAGGGTGGTCCGCTGGAGCACGTGATCGCGGCCAAGGCGGTCTCGTTCAAGGTCGCCGCGACCGAGGAGTTCAAGGAGCGCCAGCAGCGCACCCTGGACGGCGCCCGCATCCTCGCCGAGCGTCTGGTGCAGCCGGACGTCACCGAGGTCGGCGTCTCCGTCCTGTCCGGCGGCACGGACGTGCACCTGGTCCTGGTGGACCTGCGCAACTCCGAGCTGGACGGCCAGCAGGCCGAGGACCGGCTGCACGAGCTGGGCATCACGGTCAACCGGAACGCCATCCCCAACGACCCGCGGCCGCCCATGGTCACCTCGGGTCTGCGGATCGGCACGCCGGCGCTCGCCACCCGCGGTTTCCAGGCGGAGGACTTCACCGAGGTCGCCGAGATCATCGCGTCCGCCCTCAAGCCGTCCTACGACGCGGACGACCTGAAGGCCCGCGTCGTCGCGCTCGCCGAGAAGTTCCCGCTGTACTCCGGTCTGAAGTAGTCCGGACCGGCGTATTTGCACGTTGGGGAGGGGCACCGCGCACACTGAACAGTGAGCGCGGTGCCCCATCCCTTGTCCCCGCTCTTCGGGCCCACCCCCGCCCGTACCGCACCACCCGGCAGACAAAGGCGTCTACCAACCCTTAGGAGTCCCCCCGTGGCCATCTCGGTCTTCGACCTGTTCTCGATCGGCATCGGCCCGTCCAGCTCCCATACGGTCGGCCCCATGCGCGCCGCCCGTATGTTCGCGCGCCGGCTCAAGAACGAGGGCCTGCTGGCCCACACCGTCTCGATACGCGCCGAACTCTTCGGCTCCCTCGGCGCCACCGGCCACGGCCACGGCACCCCCAAGGCCGTCCTGCTCGGCCTGGAGGGCGAGTCCCCCCGCACCGTCGACGTCGAAACGGCGGACGACCGGGTCGAAGCGATCCGCGCCACCGGCCGGCTCAACCTCCTCGGCATGCACGAGATCGCCTTCGACGCCGACAAGCAGCTGATCCTGCACCGCCGCAAGGCACTGCCGTACCACGCCAACGGCATGACGGTCTTCGCGTACGACCACGAGGACACCCTGCTCCTCGAGAAGACGTACTACTCGGTCGGCGGCGGCTTCGTCGTCGACGAGGACGCCGTCGGCGAGGACCGGATCGTCCTCGACGACACGGTCCTCAAGCACCCCTTCCGCACCGGCGACGAGCTGCTGCGCCTCGCCCGCGACACCGGCCTGTCGATCTCCTCCCTGATGCTGGAGAACGAGCGCGCCTGGCGCACCGAGGACGAGATCCGCTCCGGGCTGCTTGACATCTGGCGCGCCATGCAGGCGTGCGTGTCCCGCGGCATGGCCCGCGAGGGCATCCTGCCCGGTGGCCTCAAGGTCCGCCGCCGCGCGGCGAACACCGCGCGCCAGCTGCGCGCCGAGGGCGACCCGCAGACCCACGCGATGGAGTGGATCACCCTCTACGCGATGGCGGTCAACGAGGAGAACGCCGCGGGCGGCCGCGTCGTCACCGCGCCGACCAACGGAGCGGCCGGCATCATCCCGGCGGTGCTGCACTACTACATGAACTTCGCGGCCGGCGGCGCCACCGAGGCGGAGAAGGACGACAGCATCGTCCGCTTCCTGCTGGCAGCCGGCGCCATCGGCATGCTGTTCAAGGAGAACGCCTCCATCTCCGGCGCCGAGGTCGGCTGCCAGGGCGAGGTCGGCTCCGCCTGCTCCATGGCCGCGGGCGCCCTCGCCGAGGTACTGGGCGGCACCCCCGAGCAGGTCGAGAACGCCGCCGAGATCGGCATGGAGCACAACCTCGGCCTGACCTGCGACCCCGTCGGCGGGCTCGTCCAGATCCCGTGCATCGAGCGCAACGGCATGGCGGCGGTGAAGGCCGTCACCGCGGCGAAGATGGCGCTGCGCGGCGACGGCATCCACAAGGTCTCCCTGGACAAGGTCATCAAGACCATGAAGGAGACGGGCGCCGACATGTCCGTCAAGTACAAGGAGACGGCGCGGGGCGGGCTCGCGGTGAACATCATCGAGTGCTGAGGGCCGGCCCTGCCCGGCGCGTTCACGCCTTCGGCGCTGTCAGGGCCTTCCTCACCCCGCCCCAGGGCCCTCCGCACGGGCGGGCGCCGGACATCCCGGCGCCTCCCGGGACAGCGGCTCTCCACCGCGACTCCACCTTTCCTGCAGCTGTGGCCTCCACGCTACGAGCGGAAAGAGACTGGAGTCATCTGCTGTGGAGGCTGGCTACGTGAAGGCACTCGTGCTGTCGGGCGGGGCTGGGACCCGACTTCGACCGATCACCCATACTTCGGCGAAACAGTTGGTTCCTGTGGCCAACAAGCCCGTCCTCTTCTACGGGCTCGAGGCGATCGCCGATGCCGGCATCACCGAGGTGGGCGTCGTCGTCGGGGACACCGCCGACGAGATCCGCAAGGCCGTGGGGGACGGTTCCGCGTTCGGCCTCGAGGTCACCTACATCCGCCAGGACGCGCCGCTGGGGCTGGCGCACGCGGTACGCGTGGCCCGTGAATTCCTGGGCGACGACGACTTCGTGATGTACCTCGGCGACAACTTCATCGTCGGCGGCGTCACCGAACTGGTGGACAGCTTCCGCACCGAGCGCCCCGACGCGCACATCCTGCTGACCCCCGTGCTCGACCCGTCGGCGTTCGGAGTGGCCGAACTGGACGCGGAGGGCCGGGTGTCCGCACTGGTGGAGAAGCCCGAACATCCCAAGAGCGATCTCGCCCTGGTGGGCGTCTACCTGTTCACACCCGCCATCCACGACGCCGTTCTGGCCATCAAGCCGTCGTGGCGCGGCGAACTGGAGATCACCCACGCGATCCAGTGGCTGATCGACGAGGGCCGGGACGTGCGCTCGACCACGATCTCGGGGTACTGGAAGGACACCGGCAACGTCACCGACATGCTGGAGGTCAACCGCTCGGTACTGGAGACCGTCGTCCCCGACGTGCTGGGCACGGTCGACGCCGACAGCGAGATCATCGGCCGGGTGCGCATCGAGAAGGGCGCCCGGATCACCGGCAGCCGTGTCGTCGGGCCCGCGATCATCGGAGCCGACGCCGTGATCACCGACTCGTACGTCGGGCCGTTCACCTCCATCTCCGAGGGCTGCCACATCTCGGACAGCGAGGTCGAGTACACGATCATCCTGCAGAACTCCGCGCTGACCGGTGTTCGCCGTGTCGAGGCCTCCCTCATCGGCCGGGACGTGCAGGTGACCCCGGCCCCCCGCAACCCGTCCGCCCACCGGTTCGTGCTCGGTGACCACAGCAAGGTGCAGATCTCGTCATGACGAAGCGTGTGCTGGTCACCGGCGGTGCCGGTTTCATCGGTTCCCACTACGTCCGGACGCTGCTGGGCCCCGAAGGGCCCGGCGATGTGTCCGTGACGGTACTGGACCGACTCACCTACGCGGGGAATCCCGCCAACCTGGACGCCGTGCGCGCGCATCCCGGATTCACGTTCGTGCAGGGCGACATCTGCGACGGCGAGCTCGTCGCGCGGCTGATGGCCGGACACGACCAGGTGGTGCACTTCGCGGCGGAGTCGCACGTGGACCGGTCGATCGACGGAGGAGCCGAGTTCGTACGGACCAATGTCCTGGGCACGCACACCCTGGTGGACGCCGCGCGCCAGGCCGGCGTCGAGACGTTCGTGCACATCTCCACGGACGAGGTGTACGGGTCGATCGACGAGGGCTCCTGGCCGGAGACGGACCCGCTGCGGCCCAACTCCCCCTACGCGTCCGCGAAGGCGTCCAGCGATCTCATCGCGCTGTCCTACCACCGGACGCACGGACTGGACGTGCGGGTGACCCGCTGCTCCAACAACTACGGCCCCCACCACTTCCCCGAGAAGTTCATCCCGCTCGTCGTCACGGAGCTGCTGGACGGCGGGAAGATCCCGCTGTACGGCGACGGCGGCAACGTCCGGGACTGGCTGCACGTCGACGACCACGTCCAGGGCATCGAACTCGTCCGCACCCGGGGCCGCGCCGGCGAGATCTACAACATCGGTGGCGGCACCGAGCTGTCCAACAAGGAGCTGGCGGAGATGCTCCTCGCCGAGTGCGGCGCCGACTGGGACTCCGGCGTCGTCCATGTCGAGGACCGAAAGGGCCACGACCGCCGGTACTCGGTCGACTGCTCGAAGATCCGGGACGAGCTGGGCTACGCGCCCCGGAAGGACTTCCGGGAGGGACTGGCGGAGACGGTCCGGTGGTACCGCGACCACCGCGACTGGTGGGAGCCCCTGAAGGAGCGGGCCGCGCTGTGAACCCGTGGCTGGTGACGGGGGCGGGCGGAATGCTCGCCCGTGACGTCCTGCGACAGCTCGCGGCGGCCGGCGTCCCCGCCTTCGGCCTGGGCCGCTCCACCCTGGACGTCACCGAAGCCGACTCCGTACGGTTCCTCCTCAAGGACCACCGCCCGGCCGTGGTGGTCAACTGCGCGGCCTGGACAGCGGTCGACGACGCGGAGGCGCAGCCCGCCGCGGCTCTCGCGGTCAACGGCACGGGCGCCCGCCAGGTGGCCGAGGCGTGTGCCGCGACGGGCACGGTGCTGATCCAGGTCTCCACGGACTACGTCTTCGCGGGGGACGCCGGAGCGCCGTACCGGGAGGACGCGCCCACCGCGCCCCGGAGCGTGTACGGGCGCACCAAGCTGGCGGGCGAGCAGGGTGTGCTGGAGACCCTGCCGGACACCGGATACGTGGTGCGGACCGGCTGGCTGTACGGGGCGAACGGGCCCAGTTTCGTACGGTCGATGATCCACCTGGAGCAGGCGCGGGACACCCTCGACGTGGTCGACGACCAGCGGGGGCAGCCCACCTGGACGAGGGACCTCGCCGACCGGCTGGTCGCCCTCGGACGCGGTGCACTCGACGGGACCGCCCCGCCCGGTGTGTATCACGGCACCAGTACGGGAGAGACGACCTGGTTCGAGTACGCCCGGCAGATCTTCACCCTTCTCGGCGCGGACCCCGAACGCATACGCCCCACCTCCACCGATGTCTTCCCGCGGCCCGCGCCCCGGCCCGCGTACAGCGTGCTGAGCCACGGCCGGTGGCGCACGGCGGGGATCGAACCGATCAGGCCGTGGCGGGAGGCACTGGCCGAGGCGCTGCCCGAGGTGCGCCGGGCGGCTGCCGGAGGCCGGGCCGGCGGCAAGGAAGGCCGGCCCCTGCGCCAGGCCTGACGGCCGGCGGGGAGGGCGGCGGGGAGGGCGGCCTTCCTCCGCGCCCGGTCTGACGGCCGGCCTCCGCCCGTCCTCGCGGCCGAACCCGGCCCCTGGCCGGGACCCTTCTCCCCCATGCACCGAGCCCGGTCCTCCTGGACCGGGCTCGGTGCGTTCGCCAGGCAGGTGCACCGCCCTGCGCCTGCCGCGGCACCGGGTCCGGCGCGGCGGGATCCCTGTGCTCCCTGGGCGCCGCCGGCCGGATCTTCGCGGATCACCGCGCCCGGCACCCCGCACGCGCGCGACCGGCCCCGACTCGGACGAGTCGGGGCCGGTCGCGTGGAATGGCCTGGGGCCGGAGGATCGTCCGCATGCTGGATGTATTCGGGCGCTCCGGCAACGCGGCGAGGTGCCTACCTGCCGTCGTACGCCCGTCAGGGACTACGGGACAGCCCTCAGGCGGCGTTGCTCAGGGTCGGTGCGTCGAGGTCGGCGAAGCCCAGGAAGGTCAGCAGGCTGCGGGCCTCCACGTTGAGGTGGTTGCCGTAGCGCACGAACTCCATCAGCTGACGCAGCGTCATCCAGGTGTAGTTGTCCGGGACGTCGACCGGGAAGCTGTCGTCCGCCTCGACCAGGAGATAGCGGTTCTGCGCGTGGTAGAACCGGCCGCCCTCCTCGGAGTGGAGCGCCTCGAAGCGGACGTTCCCGGGCGGTGCGGTGAGAACCTCGTCCAGGAACCGCGGCCTTCCGGCGCCGGGGGGCGACCCGTAGTTGCCCGGCTGGCAGTGGACCGTCGGCGCCATCTCGATCACGTCGCCGGCCCCCGTCTCGACCCGGGCCTGCACCAGCAGGTGCATCACGCCCTCCACCCGTTTGGCCACGAAGGCGATCACCCCTTCGCTGCGGGGCTTGAGCATCACCTGGGACCAGCTGGCGACCTCGCGGTTGCTGGCGGCGACATCGACGCCGACGACGCTGAAGTGCTTGCCCTCGTCGTGGGTGATGACGCCGTCGGACAGCGACCACGAGTGCACCTTCGACAGCGGGATGCGCTCACGGGTCAGGGTGGCCCGGCACTTGGCCTCGGTGAACCAGCTCAGCAGCTCCGCCGTTTCGCGGTGGCTCCCCGAGTCCGGCTGCCAGGAACGGGCCAGCGCGTTGCGGAACGTGTCCCCCCGGCGCTTGGAACCGGTCAGCCGGAACGGGGCCGCACCCGAGAGGACGGTCCGGGTGTCCATGTTCACCAGGTTGTCGACCGCGAGCAGTTCGCCGATCTGGGCGACGCTGAGCCAGCAGAAGTCGTCGAGCAGGTCGATGTCCTCCTCCACCTCGACGATCATGTTGCGGTTGCGCTTGCCCAGGAACCAGGACGCCTGCTCGGACTGGAGCGCGTCGTGGAGGACCCGTCCCCTGCGAGGGTTGACGAACCACTCCAGGTACGGAACGGCCTTGCCGCCGTGCACCTGTGTGTAGTTGCTCTTCGTCGCCTGCACGGTGGGCGAGAGCTGGACGAGGTTGATGTTGCCCGGTTCCATCTTGGCCTGCAGCAGGAAGTGCGGGACGCCGTCGAACTGCTTGACGAGGCACCCGAGGATCCCGTATTCGGGTTGCACGATGATCGGTTGCTGCCAGGCGTCGACCTCACGGCCCGAGTTCCTGATGTCCAGGCCCTCGACGGAGAAGAAGCGCCCGCTGCGGTGCACCAGGTTCCCGGTCCCCGGCTCGATGTGCCAGCCGTCGAGCCGGTCGAGCGGGACCTGGGACACGCGGTACTCGTTCGCCTCGCACCGGGCGGTGAACCAGCTGGTGAAGTCGGCTATTCCAGAAAACAATTGGGGCTCCCAAGGACAGTTCGAAAGCCGGGCCGCTACCGGGACTGCAGCTCCCGCACGAGTCGGTCGATCACGGCCGCGGGGCTGGGCTGGGCCGCCATCTCCGCGCTCACCGCGGCCGCCGCCTCGGCATAGGCGGGATCGGTGAGCAGACGGTCGGCCATTTCCCGCACGGTGACCGGGTCGGCCTCGCCGAGCGGCATGGACAGGCCGGCCTTGCAGTCGACGACCCGCTGCGCCACCAGGGGCTGGTCGGCGCCGTCGGGCAGCACCAGCTGCGGAGTTCCGCTGTGCAGCGCGGCGGCGGTGGTGCCCGAGCCGCCGTGGTGCACGATCAGTGAGCACGTGCCGAGGAAGGCCGACAGCGGAAGGTACCCGGCCAGGCGTACGTTGTCGGGCAGTTCACCGAGCGCCTCGAAGTCCGTCGAGTGGTCGGCGAGGACGATCTCGACGTCCAGTTCGCTCAGCGCCTTGATCAGCAGCAGGAGTCCGCTGCCGTCGGACAGCAGCGGGATGACCGTGCCCAGGGTCAGGCAGATCCTCGGCCGCTCACTCGGCTTCAGCACCCACTCGGGCACGACGGAGCCGCCGTTGTAGGGGACATAGCGCATCGGCCACCAAGGGCTTCCGCCTTCGGCGTCGGGCTCGTCCTGCTCCAGCCCGCCGAGACTCGGGGGCCGCGGATCGATACGCGCGACCAGCCGGGGCCGGCGGTCGCCGATACCCAGCCGTTCCCGCAGCCCGGCGATGACCGGCGAGTCCTCGTCGATGACGCCGGTGCGGTGGTTCTGCGCACCGCTCTCCTTGATGCCCTGGTCGCGCATCGACCAGGAGACGCGGTTGCCGACCTCCAGCGCCGGAACTCCCAGCGCGGCCGCGGCCAGCAGGCCGGCCGCATGGTCGGAGGGGTACACCACGAGGTCGGCCCCGAAGCTGCGGCCCGCCTCGATGGTGCCCTCGGTCATGGCGAGCGTGAAGAGGTCGAAGGGCTTCATGTCACGGGCTGCCTCCCAGTAGCCCGGCGGCAGCAGGTCAGGCTCGCCGTCGGCGGGCGGGGGGACCTCGCCGCTCTGTGCGAGCAGCAGGTCCGCGCCGACATCTCGGTGCGGAAAGACGTTGACGGTCGGGAGTCCGGACTCCGCAGCGGCCCCTGTGACATAGGCGGTGGTGGCGAGGAGGACCTCGTGCCCGGCGGCCCGTGCGGCCCACACCAATGGCACGACCGGCAGCAGCAGCCCATAGCCGGGCGCGGCAGGAAAGAGGATTTTCATATTCGGGATGCTGCCACAGAACCGTCGGTAAATGGTTCGCCCGATCCCGGAGAATTCATCGCTCAATACACAGTAGAGGAATTCACCATCGTTATTCGAGTGCGCCCCCAGCGAAGCTCCGCCATCTGATGAACCGCCATGACCCGAGCCCGTCGGAAGCGCCGTGGAACACGGCCGTTGATCACTTTCCCCTCCTGTACGACATCCCGTTCCGGCCCGAGCGTCGCATTACCGGAATTCGAGTGGAACACGAGTGGTGAAACTATCGTCAAGGTTTGATCCGACGTGAGTACGAAGGGTGGGCGCTGTGAGTGATATTCCGCGGAACGGGTCGGTGGAGGACGGCTTCGCCGAGGTGGCGAAGGCGTTCGAGGCGAACTTCGCGTCGGGCACGGAGGTGGGGGCCGGCGTATGCGTCTACCACCGCGGCCGGCCGGTGGTGAACCTGTGGGCCGGCACCGCGAGCGAGGACGCCGACGACCTGTGGCGGCCCGAGACCCTCGGCCTGCTCGCCTCGCCCACCAAGGCGCTGGTCACGGTGGCGGCGCTGCTGCTGGTGGAGCGGGGACTCCTGGAACTGGACACTCCGGTCGCGGAGTACTGGCCCGAGTTCGCGGCGGGCGGCAAGGAGCGCATCACTCTCAGGATGGTGCTCAGCCACCGCTCCGGAGTGGTCTGCCTGGACCACGCCCCGATCACGAACGAGGCCATGCGGGCCCACACCCCGATCGCCGAGGCGCTCGCCGCGGCGCGTCCGGAGTGGGAGCCGGACACCGCGCACGGCTACCACGGCATCACCTTCGGGTACCTGGTGAGTGAACTGGTGCGCCGCAGGACCGGGTTGACGGTCGGCCGCTTCTTCGCCCGCGAGATCGCCGGTCCGCTCGGGCTGGACTGTTACATCGGCGTGCCCGATCCGGACGCGGTCCACGTCGCCACCATGTTCCAGTCCAAGGCCGAGGCTCTGTTCGCGGGCGACGACATCGACCTGGCCTCATTCATCGACACCGCCTCGCTCACCTACCGCTCGATGATGGGCAGCCTGGCACTGGACGGCGGCGTGGTCGAACTGGTGGCCGAGGACCCGTCCTACGGCGCACGGGCCAGCGCGCCTTCGCTCGCCCGCTTCATGGCCTCGCTGATCGGTGAGGTCGACGGCATCCGGCTGCTCAGCCCCGCCACCCTGGCGGAGCTGACCCGGCCGCACTCCGAGGGCCACTGCCTGGTGACGCTCACGCAGTGCAACTGGGGCCTGGGGTTCCAGGTGCCCGATCATCCGGTGTTCCCGGCCTCGGCCGGCCTCGACACCGCTTTCGGCCTCAGCGCGGCAACCGGGTCGTACATCTTCGCCGACCCCGAGTACGACATCGCCTTCGGCTATATGCAGAATGCCGGCTCCCCCGTGATGGGAAGCCTGGACGACCGGCCCCGACGGCTCATCGAGGCCGTCTACCGCAGTGTCGGAAAGTTCGACCCGGTCCAGTTCGGCGCCTAAGGGCTGTCGTTCGGTTCATGCCGGACCCGCGAGCCCGGCATGAACCGAACGACAGGCGCCGGCCGTACCTGTTCTTCTTCGATCCGCTGTCGATGAAGGGAACCAAGAATGTCCATAGAAATCCGTAGGATCGGTGGCCATATCGGCGCCGAGGTGATCGGCGTCGATCTGAGCAGTGAGCTTTCCGGTCCGGTCTTCTCCCAGGTCCGACAGGGCCTTCTCGAGCACAAGGTGCTCTTCTTCCGGGACCAGAAGATCACCGACGAGGACCAGCTGGCCTTCGCCGGCCGGTTCGGACCGCTCACGCAGAAGCACCCGATGATGCGCACCCTGGACGGCAAGCCCCAGGTGATCGCGGTCGACGGCGAGGACCAGCGCGCGGACCACTGGCACACCGACATCAGCTTCACACCGACTCCGTCCATGGGGACGACGTTGCGCAGCGTCGTCCTGCCGCCCTACGGGGGCGACACCATGGTCGCCAACGGTGAGGCGGCGTACAAGCAACTCCCGTCGGAGCTGAGGGAGATCGCCGACAGGCTGTGGGCCGTCCACACCAACCACGCCGAGCAGCCCCGGCTCGGCACCGACCGCGGTGAGGCGACGCGCAAGGCGTTCCTCGCCAAGCGGTTCGAGACCGCGCACCCGGTGGTGCGGGTGCACCCGGAGTCCGGTGAGCCGTCGCTGTTCCTCGGCGGCTTCGCCCAGCGGCTGACGGGCCTGACACTGCGCGAGTCCCGCCCGATCATCGACGTACTCCAGTCCTACGTGCACCGGCCGGAGAACGTGGCGCGGTGGACCTGGCGGCCGGGCGACGTGCTGATTTTCGACAACCGCAACACCCAGCACTTCGCGGTCAACGACTACGGCAGCCACAAGCGGGTGCTGAACCGCGTCTCGGTCACCGGTGACACCCCGGTGGGCCTGGACGGCAGGAGCAGCTACGCACTCGAGGAGGACCAGTGAGCCCCGGGAGGCAGGATCCGGGCGCGTTCGTGGCTCGGCTGCGCAACCGGGAGAGACTCGTCGGCTACTGGATCGCGTGCGACAACCCGGTCGGTACCGAACGCATCGCAGGCGTCGGCTACGACTACATCGGCGTCGACGGCCAGCACGGTGTCCTTCACCAGCAGGGCTGGCAGTCCGCGATGCTCGCCGTGGACGCCATGGGGCGTTCGGCGGGGGTCATCCGTGTCCCCTCGGTCGACCCGATCGCCATCGGGGCGGCCCTGGACTCGGGTGCGCGCGCGGTGATCGTGCCCATGGTCGAGACGGCCGCGGAGGCCGCGGTCGTCGCCCGCGCCTGCCGTCACTGGCCCGTGGGCACCCGCAGCCTGGGGGGCCCCGTGCGCGCGGAGCTCCGGCTCGGCTCCGTTCCCGGGGAGCTGGACGACGCGGTGGCCTGCATCGTGATGATCGAGACCGCCGGCGCCCTGAAGGACCTGGCCGCGATCTGCGCCACCCCGCGGCTGGACGCGGTGTACGTCGGCCCGGCGGACCTGTCCGTCGCGCTCGGGGCCACGTACTTCGGTGACCCGGCGGTGCAGGACCGCCTGGAACAGGCGCTGACGGACATCGTGGAAGCCGCGGCCGAAGCGGGCATCGCCTGCGGGATCCACTGCCTGGACGGCGCCACGGCGGCCCGCCGGCTGGCCGAGGGGTTCACCTTCGCCACGGTGTCGAGCGACATCACCCACCTGCAGGAGGTGGCGGCCTCCCATCTGGCGGCGGCCACCGGCACGGGAGCGGCCGCTCCCCACTCGGCACCGGTCCGTGAACCGTGATGACGGAATCCCTCGCACGACCGGTCCGCTCCCTGGAGGAGCTGGTGGGCCGCACGCCGACGATGGAGATTCAGCTGCCCGGAGTCCCCGACGGGGTCCGGCTGCTGGCCAAGCTGGAGATGTTCAACCCGCTGTTCAACGTGAAGGACCGGGCGGTCCTGTTCATGCTGCGCGAGGCGGAGCGGACGGGCCTGCTGCCCGCCCGCGGCGGCACGGTGATCGAGTGCTCGTCGGGCAGCACCGGCATCTCCCTCGCGGCGATGTGCGCGGCGCGCGGCCATCGCTGCGTCATCGTCATGCCGGACAACGCGACCGCGGAACGGCGCCGGATCCTGCGCGAACTCGGCGCGGAGACCATCCTGGTGCCGCACGAGGAAGGGCTGCTCCCCGCCTGGGAGTTCGCCGAGGAACTGCACCGGGAGACCCCTGGCTCCTGGCTGCCCCACCAGGACCGCAACCCGGCCAACGTCCTCGCGCACTACGAGACGACCGGGCCGGAGATCTGGGAGGCGTGCGCCGGGCGTGCCGACGTCTTCGTGTGCGGGGTCGGAACCGGCGGAACGCTCACCGGGGTGGCCCGCTACCTCAAGGAGCGCGGGAACGTGCACGTGGTCGCGGTCGAGCCCGAACGCTCGGCGGTCCTGTCCGGCGGGGAGGCCGGACCGCACGGGATCCCCGGTATCGGGGCGGGCTACGTCTCGGACATCACCGACCTCGGTGTCATCGACGAGGTCGTCACCGTGCCGGACCGGGCGGCTGCCACCACGCGCCGGGAGATCACGCTGGCCACCGGCCTGCTCACCGGCGTCTCCTCGGGCGCCGCGGCACACGTCTGCCGCGTGCTGAGCCGCCGTGAGCGCTGGGCCGGGTCGACGATCGTGACCGTCTTCCCCGACACCGGGGAGCGCTATCTGTCCCTGGCCTCGGAGGATCCGGACCATCTGACCAGGCCGCCGTCCGCACCGCGGTCCTGAAGGAGGAAGCGCATGTGCCGCATCTACGGCTACTTCAACGCCGTTGCGTCACCGAACGAGATGAAGAGGGTCGGGGCACTGCAGCGGCACGGGGGACCGGACCGCACCGGGTTGTCACGGGCTCCCGGCTGGGGCCTTGGCAGTAACAGGCTCGCGGTCATCGACCTCGACGGCGGCATACAGCCGTACGAGATCGCGGGACGGATCTCGGCCGTGTTCAACGGGGAGATCTACAACCACGACGCCCTGCGGGACCGGCTGAGGAAGCTCGGCCACACGTTCGCCGACCGCTGCGACGGAGCGATCATCCCGGCCCTGTACGAGGAGTACGGGGAGAAGTTCACCGACCACCTCGACGGCATGTACGCCATCGCCCTGCTGGACCTGCGCGACCGGCCGAAACTGCTGCTGGTGACCGACCACATGGGGATGAAGCCGCTCTACTACCGGTGGGACGCGGTGGACAGGTCGCTGCGCTTCTCCTCGGAGATCCCGGCACTGCTGGGTTTCGACGGGCTCGGAACGGACGTCTGGGACCCGGGACTCGACGCGTATCTGGCGAGCAAGACGCCGTTCGGCGAGCAGACCATGTTCCAGGAGATCAAGGTCCTGCCGGCCGCGACCACACTGCGGTGCACGCTGGGCGAGGCACCCGAGCAGGTCCACCGCCCGCACGCCGCCGCGCAGGTGCCCGACGACGCGGAGAAGGCCGCCGCGCTGGTGCGCGACACCCTGCGCACGGAGGTCGGACGGCTCCTGGTGGCGGACGTCCCGGTCGCCGTGATCACCTCGGGCGGGCTCGACTCCAGCCTGGTGACTGCCCTGGCCGCCGAACGCGGACCCGTGCACTCGTTCAACATCGCCTACCGGGGCACCTGGCCGTTCGAGGAGCGGCACTTCGCCCGGCAGGCCGCGGAGCACGCCCACGCCGTCTACCACCAGGTCGAACTGGACCCTGCGACGCTGCCCGACCTGGTCGAGGACGTGGTCTGGCACCTCGGGCAGCCCAACGCCGACCCGATCACCGTGAGCACCTACGCGTTGTTCGCCGCGGTGCGCGAAGCCGGGTTCAAGGTGGCGCTCACGGGGGACGCCGCGGACGAGGTGTTCGGTGGCTACGCGCGGATGCACGCGGCACACGAGTCCGCACCGGCCGGACCGTGGTACGAGCGCTACCTCGACGCGCTGGCCGTCGTCCCGGCCGCACGGCGGCACTCCCTCTACACCGACGACTACCGGCTGCTCGTCCAGGACGTCCCGCCGATCCCCGCCGCCGCCCTCGACCTGCTGCGCCACGGCGAAGGCACGGTGCTGAAACGCATCACCGACTTCGAACTGGCCCACCGGCTGCCCGCCTACCACCTGCGCAGGGTGGACCACCTCAGCATGGCGCACTCCGTCGAGTCGCGGCTGCCCTTCTGCCAGCCCAGCGTCACCTCGCTGGGCCGGGCGCTGCCCGACCGGCTCCGGATCGGCGGCGGCAAGGTCAAGCGGACGCTCTACGGTGCGGCTGCCGGCCTGGTCCCCGACTCGGTGCACCAGCGGGTGAAGCAGCCGTTCACGCTTCCCGTGACGGCCATGCTGACTCCCGGATCACCGCTGTGGGAGATGGCGCGGGACACCCTCGCCACCAGTCGGCTGCGCCCCGCCGGCCGGCTCGACCCACACGCCGTCGACGCCCTCTTCAGGACGCAGGAGGCGCGGCCCGACGACACCACCGCGCTGACCATCTGGGCGCTGATGACGTACGAGGTGTGGCAGGACCAGTTCCAGGGGTCCGCCGGACTGGTCGCCGCGGGGGCCGCCTCGTGATCGCGCATCTCGCGTACGCGGCCGGCAGCCCCTGCCCGACGCTGGTCCTCGACGCGGACGCCGTTCCGCGGGACGACGGCTCCCTGTTGGAATACCTGGCCGGCGTCCGGCGCCGCCTGGCGGCGACCGGCAACGAGCAGGTGCTCAAGATCGCGCTGGTGCGTCCGTCCCGGCACCCCATGTTCGACCTCGAGTACCGCTTCGTACAGGCGCTGCCGGACGCAGTGCACTCGTTCGACCTGCGGGGGTCGTGCGGGCACTCGATCCTGTCCTCGGCCGTCGTCGCCGAGCGGGTGGGGATGCTCCCGCGGCTCTCCGTGGGTTCCAGGGTGCGGGTGAAGGTCCTCAACAACGGTGACAGCGTGGTGTGCGAGGTCGACGCCGTCGACCGTGACACGGCGCGGTTCACCGTCCACTTCGTCCCTCCCGAGGCGATCCCGGTGACGGACCTGCTGATCACCGGCGAGCCGCGGACCACCGTCGCGGTCGACGGCGAGTTGCCGCAGGTGTCGCTCGTGTCGTCGGGCAACGCGTACGCGTTCCTCGACGCGCGGACGGTGGGCGTCAAGGATCCCGAGGCGCTCTTCGCCGGCGGCGAGGCGCTCTTCGGGACCCTCACCCGCATCCGTGCCGCGGTGACGCGCCATCTGGGCTGGCCCGCCGGCGGGGCGTTCCCCAAGATCGCCGCCCTGCTGCCGGTCGACGAGGGCCGGATCGCCGCACGGGCGATCTCGGTGCCGTCGTGGCATCCGACCATCGCGCTGACCGGTGCGGTGTGTCTCGGCTCCGCCGTGCAGATCCCCGGCACGGTGCCGTGGCAGGTGGCGCAGGAACTGGGCTGCCCGGACGGCCTGGAGATCATCACGCCCGGCGGCCGCACCGCGGTGACCGCGGCGGTCCAGACCACCGACGGGGTGGCCGCGCTGAGCTGGGCCTCCGTCGACCACAAGCGGGTGACGTTCCAGGGGCCGTTGTCGCTCGATCCGCCGGCACCAGCCACGTTGTGAGGAGTTCGCCGAACATGCCTGTCACCGTCCACGACATCCAAGAGGTCCGGCCCGATACCGTCATCGAACCCGGACTCGCCGCGCGATTACGGCAGTCGGCCGACCGGACCGCCGTCACCGGGCAACCCGACCACGAGGCACTGGCGGAGCTCCGCGGGTCAGGTCTGCTGGCCACCGCCGTTCCCCGCGAACACGGCGGGGCCGGGGGCGACGCGACCGACGTCAACCGGGTCGTCGAGCGGCTCGCGCAGCTGAACCCGTCCCTGGCCATCGTGACGTTCCAGCACTTCGCGGTGAGCTCCCGGATCACCGAATGGGGCTCGCCCGCACAGAAGCGGGACCTCCTGCCGCGGCTGGCCGACGGCACCTGCCTCGCCGCGTCCGCGTGGAGCGAGCAGGGCGCAGGCGCGGCGAAGCGCGACCTCAGCAGTACCGCCGTCCGCCTGCCCGACGGGGACTGGGTCCTCAACGGGGCGAAGTCCTTCACCACCGCCGCGTCCGTCGCCGATGTCTACCTCGTCCTGGTGCGCACGGGTGAGCGGCCCGAGGATCCCGGCAGCGGTTACGGCGCGGCCGGACAGACCTTCTTCCTCGTCGACGCGGGCAATCCGGGGCTGGCCCCCGATCTGAGCCTGGACCTCATCGGGATGCGCGGGTCGGCGACCGGGTTCGTCTCGATGCACGAGTGTGTCGTCGCCGAGACGGACCGGCTGGGCCCCGAAGGCCGTGCGGCGCAGATCATCGCCGGAGTGCGGGAGTCGGGGGCGTCCCTGGGCGCCGTCGCCGTCGGCGCCTCGCAGGCCGCGC
Source organism: Streptomyces sp. NPDC002809 (assembly GCF_040295435.1). Lineage (NCBI taxonomy): Bacteria > Bacillati > Actinomycetota > Actinomycetes > Kitasatosporales > Streptomycetaceae > Streptomyces > Streptomyces sp. NPDC002809. The sequence continues at coordinate 50,575 of NZ_JBEOVJ010000008.1, read as the reverse complement.
TGGAGCTGCTGGTCGAACACCTGCGGCGCCGCGGCCAGTTGGCGCAGCCCGTCGTCAGGGACCGGCTGGTCTCCATGGCGACGCGGATCGAGTCGGCACGGGCGGTGGTCGAGCGGGCGGGTGCCCGGTCCTCGGCCGACCCCGGTACGACCACGCTGCACAGCAAGCTGCACGCGTCCGTCGTGGCCGAGGAGGTCTGTCTGGAGGCGGCCGGAATGCTCGGATCGGCCGGGTACACGGTCGCGTCGGGCCTCAACCGGCTGCTGGCCGACGCACGGGCCGTGTCCCTGATGGGGCCGGCCAACGCACTCTGCCGAGAGCTGGTGGCTTCGACATGGTCAGACTGAGCTCCGCCGATCTGGCCGTCACCGCCGGCAGGCTCGTGACCCCGACCGGGGTCCGCGCGGGCACGGTGCTGATCAGGGAGGGGCGTGTCCTCGACGTCCTGGACCCCGGTGTCGCGCCACCCCCCGGGGTGCCCGCCACCGACGCGGGTGACTGCTACGTCCTGCCCGGTCTCATCGATTCCCACGTGCACTTCCGTACCCCGGGCCTGACGTACAAGGAGGACTGGGAGCACGGCAGCAGGGCGGCCGTGGCGGGTGGGGTGACCACGGTGCTGGACATGCCCAACACAAGTCCGCCGGCGCTGACCGCCGAGGCGGTACGGGAGAAGGCCGCGCTGATCGCGGGCCATTCCCTGGTCGACCACCGCTTCCACATCGGAGCGGACCCCGCCCGTCCCGAGACGCTGGCCGGATTGGAGCCCGCCGTCGCGACCAGCGCGAAGATCTTCATGGCCGGGCACCACACGGCTCCCACCGTGTTCCGCGACCCGGCGCAGCTGGAGAAGGCCTTCATCGCCGCGGCGGAGGGCGGGGTGCGTCTGGTGCTGCACGCCGAGGACGGCGAACTGTTCGCCCTGCTCGACGAGTGGTGGGGCGCCCCCGGCAGTTATCTGGACTACGAGGCGCGCCGCCCGCGCAGCGGGGGGATCTCGGCTGTGGCGAAGGTCATCGAGCTGGTCCGCCGCCACGGCACCGCGGCGCACATACTGCATCTCTCCAGCCGGGAGGAGGCGGATCTGGTGTGCGCCGCCCGCGCCGCCGGGCTGCCCGTCACCTTCGAGGTGACGGGGCACCATCTGTCGTTCACCGACACCGACACCCTTCGCCTGGGCGCCCGTACGCGGCTGTCGCCGTCGATCCGCCAGCAGAGCGACCAGGACCGGCTGTGGGAGGCACTGGCGTCGGGTCAGGCCGACACGATCGGCAGTGACCACGCACCCCACACGATCGAGGAGAAGACCCGGTCGGTCCAGGACTCGCCACCGGGGCTGCCCGGCGTGCAGGAACTCGCGGTCGCGGTGTGGACGGGCATGCGCAGACGGCTGCCGGACGAGCATCCCGACGTCGCCGTCGAGCGGCTGGTCCGCCATATGTCGACGCGTCCCGCCGAACTCTTCGGTCTGCGCGACAAGGGGCGGATCGCGCCCGGCGCCGACGCCGACCTGGTGTTCTTCGCTCCGGACGACACCTGGATGCTCTCGGCGCGGACCATGCGGTCCAAGTGCGGCTGGTCGGCGTACGAGGGCTGGACGATGACCGGCCGGGTGACGCGGACCATGCGGCGCGGCCAGGTCGTCTGGGATGCCGGCAGCGGCACGTTCGGCTCGTACGAGGGGCGGTGGATCCAGTGAGCGGCGGCAGCCACGTGGTCGTGGCGGGCGGCGGGATCGGCGGCCTGGCGGCGGCGGCCGCCCTGGCGTCCTCGGGGTTCGGGGTCACCGTGCTCGAGCGCGCGGCACACATCGGTGACGTCGGTTCCGGTCTGCTGCTCTACCAGAACGGCATCGCGGCGGCCGACGCCATCAGCCCCCGGCTGGGCAGCGGGATCCGCGCCGCCGGACACGTGGTGGGCCCCGAGGACGTGCGCGTGCTGATGGACTCGGCCGGCCGGGTCCTGGCCCGGGAACAGATCGGTGAGATGGGCCGGCGCCTCGGCCTGCCGCAGGTGCCCATCCTGCGGTCGGCGCTGCAGAACCTGCTGCTGCGGGAAGCGGCCGCCGCCGGGGCTCACATCCGCCTCGGCGCGGCCGTCGAGGGGTACTCGCAGGACGGCGGCCGGGTGTCGGTGGACCTGTCCGACGGCACCGCCCTGGACGGCGACGTGCTGGTGGCCGCCGACGGACTCAACTCCGTGATCCGGGCAACGATGCTGCGGGACGGTCCGCCCCGGTACCTGGGCTACACCTCGGTCCGGGGCCGGGCCATCGGCTCCGAACTTCACCCCCAGGCGTTCGTCGCCAACGGGCTGGGCGTGCAGATCTTCGTCGCCCCGGCCGACGGGGAGACCCTTTACTGGACGGCCAAGATCACCTCCCCGCCGGGTGTCTGGCCCGCGATGGGGCAGCAGGGCGCGCTGGCGGCGCTGCTCGACCGCATCGCCGGCTGGCACGAGCCGGTCGTGAAGATGATCCGTACCGCGGACCCCGCGGACCTGTCGGTGACGGACATCCACGACCGCGACCCGGTGTCCCGCTGGGTGGACGGCCGGGTGACCCTGCTCGGCGACGCCGCGCACCCGATGGCGCCCGCGATGGGCCAGGGCGCGAACACGGCGATCGAGGACGCGGTCGTGCTCGCGCAGTCGCTGCGGGAGTGCGCCGATCCGGGCGAGGCGCTCCTGCGCTATCAGGCACGGCGCGTCGGACGTACGACCCGGATCGTCCTCCACTCGCGTCGGCAGGGGGCTCTCGACCAGGGCGCGAGCCGGGAGCACGCGCAGGCGCGCGACGGCGCCATGAGGCAGCGGGGCAGCAAGGACGCCGCCACGCTCGACGTCGTCGACTGGCGGCCGGACACGGCCGGTCCTCCCGCAGAAACGGACCGAGGGCCGGGGACTCCGGTCCACCGGCCGGACGCCGACGCGGCCGGCGTATGACATCGACGGAGGTTCTCGCAGCAGTGGACACACCGAACATAGTGCTTGTCAGCGGATCGCTGAGGGTGAACTCGACCTCTGACCGGGTGGCACGCTGGTGCGCCCGGCAGTGTGCGCAACAGGGGGCCGAGGCCCGGGTGTTCACCGGGGCCGAGCTGCAGTTCCCGTTCTACCGTCCCGGTCTGTCCGAACAGGACGGAGAGGACGGAGAGATCGGCGGGTTCGTGCGCGCGCTGGGCCGCGCGGACGGACTCGTGCTCGTCTCGCCCACCTATCACGGCACGGTCTCCGGACTCCTGAAGAACGCGTTGGACTACGCCAACGACCTGGTCGCGCCCCGGGCGTTCCTGGAGGGAGTGCCGGTCGGCTGCGTCGCGGTCGGCGCGGGGGCGCAGGGCATGGCGTCCACGCTGACCACCCTGCGCACGATCGGCCACGCCCTGCGTGCCTGGCCGACGCCCCTCGGGGTGACCGCGCGCGACTGGGCCGACGACGGGGCCGCGCCGACGGACGGCATGACCTCCGAGCAGCGGCAGTCGCGCGACCGGATGGCCGTGATGATCTCCCAGGTGCTCTCCATGGCTTTCGTGAACGCCACCGCCTCGGCCCGGCAGCGCCTCGCGGGAAGCCGCGGCTGATCCACCGCTCGCCCCTTTCATCCCATCCACAGGAGGAACGATGTCCGAAGAACAGCAGACCGCAGACGCCTTCACGGCCGGACCGATCTGGCGGGACGCCAACGTCCGCTCCGGCCCGTCGCTGGACAGCCCCGTCCTCGAACTGCTCCTCCCCGACAGCCAGGTGAGTCACCGGGCTGTCGGATGGGCGTACGGCGACGAGGTCATCGAGGGAACGATCGTCAGCAACATCTGGCTGCTCCTGGCACCGGGCCGCTGGTGCAGCGCGGTCAACTTCGACCAGGACACGATGGCCGGCATCCCGCGGGAAGCCGAGCGGGACGTCAGGTGACGGACCTGGACGGAGATCTCTTGCGGAGTCACATTCGTTCTACTAATCTAAAGATCACTAGAATTACAGACTCGGAGGTCGGCGCGTGAGTCGCTCACGGATGCTCCTGGGGACGCTGAGCGAGGATCTGCGTACCGTCATCGAGCGGGACCCCTCGGTCCGCACACGTGCGGAGGCCGTCCTCCACCCCGCGCTGCCCGCCGTCTGGACCCATCGGATCACCCACCGGCTGCACCGGCGAGGACACCGGGTGACCGCGCGAGCGCTGATGGTCCTCGTCCGCGCGGTCACCGGCACGGAGATCCACCCCGGCGCGGAGCTCGGCCGCAGGGTGTTCATCGACCACGGCGCGGCCGTGGTCATCGGTGAGACCGCGCGGGTGGGTGACGACGTGACGATCTACCACCAGGTCACCCTCGGCGCGGTCGGCTGGTGGCACGACAACAACAGGGCCGAGGGAGAGCGGCGCCACCCCGTCATCGGGGACGGCGTGGTGCTGGGTGCGGGCGCCACGGTGCTCGGCCCGGTGACCGTCGAGGCCGGCGCCGTCATCGGAGCCCGGACGCTCGTCGTCAAGGACGTACCGGCCAAGGCCAGGGTCCACGCGCAGGGCTCCGCCCCGACACCGTCCCGCCACACCCCGCAGGGCGCCATCGAGCTCCTGCGCCGCAACGCATCGGCGGGCTCCTGGTGACCGCGGCCCGCACCGCCAAGGACGACGGAGGAGAGCCCCGGATGCCCGAATCATCGCCTCTGGTACTGGCCGGTGTCCGGCCCCGTATCGCGAACCGCATCGACGAACTGATCGGGAACACGCCGCTGCTCGCCCTGCCCGTCACCGGGGCGGCGGAGGGCACACGGGTGCTGGCCAAGCTGGAGTCGGCCAATCCGCTGGCCAGCGTCAAGGACCGGGCCGCGCTGTGGATGCTCGAAAGCGCCGAAGCGTCCGGGCTGTTACGGCCCGGCGGCACCGTGATCGAGGCGACGTCCGGCAACACCGGGATCGCGCTGGCCGCCCTCTCGGGGGCTCGCGGATACCGCTGCGTGATCGTGCTCCCGGACAGCGCGACAACCGAACGGATCAACCTGCTCAAGGCGTTGGGCGCCGAGGTGGTGCTGACGCCCCACGAGCTCCGTTTCCAGGGCGCCATCGACCGGGCCGATGAACTGCACCGTGCGACCCCGGACTCCTGGTACGCCAGACAGCACGAGAACTCCGACAACGTCCGCGCCCACTACGAGACCACGGGCCCGGAGATCTGGGCCGACACCGAGGGCCGTGTCGACATCCTGGTCTGCGGCATCGGCACCGGCGGCACGCTCTGCGGCACGGCCGGCTTCCTCAAGAAGCACAATCCTGGGCTCAAGGCCGTCGCGGTGGAGCCGGAGAGCTCCCCCGTGCTGTCCAAGGGCTACGCAGGTACGCATGCCATCCCCGGACTGACCGGCGGTTTCGTCGCCGAGACCACCGATCTCGATCTCATCGACGAGGTACTGACCGTCTCCGACGACGAGGCCATGGAAACGGCCAGGTGGCTCACCCGGCGCCTGGGCATACTCGCCGGAGTCTCCTCAGGCGCGGCGGTACACGCCGCCCTGCGCACCGCCCGGCTGCCGGAGAACGCGGGCAGGACCATCGTGACCATCCTCCCCGACACGGGCGAGCGCTATCTCAGCGTCTTCGCCGGTGTTCCGGGGGACGACACGGCCGAAAGGCCCCAGGGACGTGCTCCGAAAGTCCCGCCCGGCCACACATCACCCGCAGGAAAGGAACGGACCGCTTGAATCCGGACACCACACTGATGCTTGTAGGCGCCAACGACGAGACCGTGCAGAAGGCCAGGCAACTGGGCCTCCACGTCTTACTGCTGCAGCACCCCAGCAAGCTCAGTGCCGAACAGGAACGACTCTCGGACCACACCCGGGTCCTCGACTACACCGACTGGTCCGAGGTCCGGCCCGTCGCCGAGGAGCTGAAGGCGTCACCGGGCTTCGCCGCCGCGCTCTCCCTCACCGAAGCGGGGCTGGAGAACGCCGGGCGGGTCAACGACCTGTTCGGCCTCGGTGGCACCGGCTTCGAGGTGGCGAACCGTATCCGCGACAAGTGGGCCATGCGCCTGCACCTTGCCGGACTCGACCCGGCGGCTCTGGCGGCGGCCCCCCTGGTCAAGCGGGAGGACCTCGACGTCTTCGCCGGACGCCACGGGTACCCGTTCGTGGTCAAGCCGACCGACGGCACCGCCAGCCTGGGTGTCTTCCGGGTGGCAGCCCCCGAGGACGCCGACCGCGTCTGGACCGAGGTGGAACGGCTGCGCGGCACACGCACCGACCGGATCTCGACCCTGTTCGTCCTTCAGGACTTCCTGATGGAGGAGTACGTCGACGGCCCCGAGTTCAGCGTCGAATCCTTCAGCTTCGCGGGCCGACACGTCATCGTGGCGATCACCGAGAAGTTCGTCGACCCCCGGCACTTCGCCGAACTCGGGCACGCCGTGCCCGCCCGCCTCGACCCGGCCGCCGCCCAGCAGGTGCGCGCGTGCGTCAGCGGCTTCCTCGACCTGGTGGGCATCAGGGACGGGGTCTGCCACACCGAGGTACGGATCGGCGCGCGGGGGCCCGCGATCATCGAGAGTCACAACCGCATCGCCGGTGACGCCATCACCGATCTGGTGCGGGGCGCGTACGGCATCGACCTGGTCACCCACGCTCTCGGCTGGCCCTTCGGCCTGGTGCCTGAACTGCCGGACCGGCTCGAGGCCCACGCCGGTGCCAGCACCCGGTTCCTCGTCGGCGAGGCGGGGCGGGTCGAGTCGGTCTCAGGTGTCGAGGAGGCCCGGAGGCAACCCGACGTCCTCGACGTGCGGCTCAACGCCGGACCCGGCGACGCCGTGCGTGATCTCAAGGACAACTGGGACCGGATCGGCCTGGTGGCGGTCACCGGCCCGGACACGACAAGCGCGATCCTGCGCGGCGCGGAGCTCATCCGCGACACCCTCGACATCCGGATCGCCCGCGACGGCGGCGGCAGTACCCGCGCCCGCGTCGCCGGCCGCGAGGCCCTCACGCAGGGCTCGGGAGACGCGGCATGAGCCTGCTGATCCTGCACCGCAACCCGTTCGAGCCCTTCCCCTATCAGAGCTGGCTGAGTGACTACACGGGCGCCGTCGTCGTGCTGGCCGCCCGCGACCGGCTGACGATGTCCGGCGAGCCGGTCCCCACCGGGAACCACGGCTTCACCCACCTGGAGATGCTCGACGACTTCGAGGACGAGGAGCAGGTGCGTGGCAGGGCGCTCAAGCTCGCGGACGAATTCGGCGTCCGGCACGTCCTCGCGTTCCACGAGGGCGACGTGACCATCGCGGCCTGGCTGCGTGAGGCCCTGGGACTGGCCGGGGCCTGGACCGCAGAGGTTCAGCCCTTCCGGGACAAGGCCCTGATGAAGGAGCGCCTCGAGAAGGCGGGAGTCGAGGTCGCCCGGTACACGGTGCCGCAGAACGCCCGGGAAGCGCTCGACTTCGCCGACCTCCACGGCTTCCCGCTGGTCCTCAAGGACCGGGCGGGCTACAACGCCATCGGCCTGCGCATCCTGCGGGACCGGGAGGAACTGCGCGCCCACACCGCCCGGGTGCTGGCCGGCGCCCCGCGTGACGACCTGATCCTCGAGTCGTTCGTCCCGGGCCGTATGTGCCATGTCGACGGGCTCGTGGCCCAGGGGCGGACCGTGCTGGCCTGGCCCTCGCAGTACCAGTACGACCTGGCCTCCTACGGATCGGACCCGGGCGCCCGTATCGATCTGACCCTGGACCCGGACGATCCGCTCACCGAGCGGCTGCTGACGCTGACCAACCGGGTCCTGGCCGCCCTGCGCGAACCCGGCGGCAGAATGCAGGACTTCGGGTTCCACGCGGAGATCTTCCACACCCCGGACGACCGGCTCGTGCTGTGCGAGATCGCCTGCCGGCCGGGGGGCGCCAAGGTCCGCGAGGTCTTCCACACCATGTTCGGCTTCAACCTCGGCGCGTACGCGGCCCGAGCCACCCTCGGGCTGCCGCTGCCCCTGCTGGAGCAGAGCCTGCGGGGCGGGGTGCGGCCGCGGCCGCAGTCCATGGCGGGCCAGGTGCTGATGATGAAGCGGCCTGGGCTCCTCCGCTCCGTGCCGGCCGTCCCTGACGAGCCCTGGGTGGAGCACTTCTGGCTCTACGGCGAGGCCGGCCAGGTGATCCCGCCCGCCTCGGGTTCCTCGGACTTCCTCACCTGCGCCGTCGCGTCCGCCCCCACACGCACGGAGTGCGAGCGCAGACTCCGGGAGCTGGGTGCGCGCTTCGAGGCCCAGACCGAGATCACGGTGGCGCCTTGAGGAAGCTCTCGATACAGACGCGCTACATGCTCGGCATGGTGATCGACGCGACCGGCAGCGGCATGTACCTGCCGCTGTCGCTGCTGTACTTCCACCACGTCACCGGTATGTCGCTCACCCAGGTCGGCACCGTCATGACGGCCGCCGCACTGCTCGGCCTGGTCGGCAACCCCCTCACCGGCATCCTGATCGACCGGTACGGCGCCCGCGCGGTCGTGGTGGGCGGATACGTGCTGCGCGCCGCGGGCTTCGCGACGTATCCGCTGGTGGACTCGGCCGGACCGATGTTCGTGGTGGTGGCCGTGGTGGCGTTCGGCGACGTGTCGTTCTCGCCGTCGATCCAGTCCTTCATCGCGGAGATCGTGCAGGGCACCGCGCGGGACAAGCTCCTCGCCGCCCAGCGCAGCCTGCGGAACGCGGGTCTGGGCGTCGGCGGTCTGGTCGCGGGCGGTGTGCTCGCCCTCGGCTTCGGCGCCGCCTTCCAGGCGATCGTGCTGAGCACGTCCGCCGCCTATCTGGCCGCCGCCGCACTCATCCGGTCCATCCCGCAGGCGCGGTCCGCGGACGCCGTGCTGCCCGCACGGGCGAAGCGGGGCTACCGGCTGGTCGCCAACAACCGGCCGTTCCTCCTGCTCACCGCCCTGAACGTGCCGACCGCCTTCGGCTACATGGTGCTCTCGGTGAGCCTGCCGGTGTACATCACGCAGGAACTGAACACACCGGATTCACTGGTCGGCGTGCTCTACGCCACCAACACCGTGGGCATCGCGCTGCTGCAGATCCCGGTGACCCGGTTGCTCACCCGCTACCGTCGCACCCGTGTCGCCGCTCTCGGCGGGATGGTGTTCTGCGCGGCCTTCCTGTCGTTCGCCGCGCTGGGTCTCGTATCGGCCAGGACCCCCGTACTGATCGGCGTCTTCGCGGCCACGCTGCTGTTCACCCTGGGCGAGCTGATGCACGGGGCGACCACGTCGGCGCTGGTGGCGAGCGCCGCCCCGGAAGCCACCCGCGGCCGGCACCTCGCGGTCTACCAGCTGTCCTGGGCGGTCCCGACAGCGCTCGCACCCGCCGCGCTGACCGCGCTGCTCACGCTGTCCCCGACGGGTATGTGGCTGCTGCTCGCCCTCGGGGTCGCCGGTTCGGCGCTCACTCTGATCCGCCTCGAACCCCGGCTTCCCGAGCGGGCGGTCCGGCCTGACGCGCCGTCGCCCGCCGGGCCGGCCGAACCGCAGAAGCCGGGGCTCTCGGGCCCCCGGTCACAGCAGGCGTAGAAGCGACGGCCTTGGAAGCGAGAATGGTCCCATGGGAGAGTTCATCGAGACCGAGGTCTACACACAGCTCGCTCGGATCGGGAAGGCGCTGGCCAGTCCGGTACGGCTGCGCCTGCTCGATCTGCTCGAGAACGGCGAGAGCGACGTGGAGGGCCTCGTCACCGCCTCCGGCGTCGGTCTGAAGAACACCTCGGCCCAGCTCCAGCAGCTGCGTGGTGCGAACCTGGTCACCACCAGGCGGGAGGGCAACCGGATCATCTACCGGCTCGCCGGGCCCGATGTGTCACGTCTGCTCGGTTCTCTGCAGACCTGTGCGGAGGTCCGGCTCGCCGATCTCCGACTGGCCATCGACGAGCTGCTGGGCAACAGCTCCGAGCTCCGGCCGGTCACGGCCGAGGAACTGCGGGCGCACATCGACGATCCGAGGATACTGATCATCGATGTCCGCTCGTCGGAGGACTACGCCAGAGGTCATGTGCCCAGCGCGATCTCGTTGCCCGCCGCGGAGCTGAGACAGAAGATGGACAGCATCCCGAGGGGCGTGGAGGTCATCGCCTACTGCCAGGGCCCGTACTGCGTGCTCTCCCCCGATCTGGTCCGTCTGCTGCGCAGCCACGAGATCCCGGCCCGCCCGCTGGAGGGCGGTATCACCCGGTGGCAGCGCGAGGGCGGCCCCCTGCAGACCGGGGAGGGCCCCGCGGGGGCCGCTTCCTGATCACGTTCCTGATCCCGGCTGCGTCCGGCCGGAAGCGGCCGTCGCGGTGGCCGGGGCGCCGGCCACCTGTGTCCTCTGCCGGCCGCAGCTCATGACAGCCGCGGGCATACCGGCCTCGGGCATACCGGCCGCAGCTCATGCGGGTGAGCCAGGGCAGATCTGCCCTGGCTCACCCGCATGAGGAGGTGGTGTCTCAGGCGCCTTCGGGAGCGCCGCCGTGGCCGACCCGTTCCAGGACCACGACCGGAATCACCCGGGTGGTCTTGGCCTGGTACTCCGCGTACCCCGGAGCGACTTCGACGACCTTCTCGAAGAGCCGGTCGCGCTCCGGGCCCTGCGGAACGGTGGCGACCGCCTCGTAGGTCTCGGTGCCGACCTCGACCGTGACCTTCGGGTTCTTCCTGATGTTGTGGAACCAGTCGGGGTGCTTGGGTGCGCCGAACATCGATCCGACGACGACCGTCCTGCCCTCGACCTCGACCTTCCCCAGCGGGTTGGTCCGCGGCTCGCCGCTCCTGGCGCCGGTGGTGGTCAGCAGGAGCAGATGCGCTCCTTCGAACATCCCACCGACCTTCCCCTCGTTCGCCCGGAACTCCGCGATGACGCCGCGCTGGAACGCCCCGGCGTCGAACTCCTCACGCGGAGACTCCTGTCCGGCGTCCCCGGTCTCTCCGTTCTCTTCCGCACTCATACGGCTGTCCTTTCGAGTGTCGCGTCTACTTGCGTGCCGACTGGCTCTGGTGGCCACCGGCGCTCAGGCCGAGTGCCCGATCGGCGTAGGCGGTCGCACACGGGCCGAACTGCAGCACCACATGCCCCGCCGCCGAGTTGACGTCGCGCCAGATCCGCTGGAGCGGCTGCTCGTCGCTGTGCCCGGCGGTTCCCGAGGCCCTGAACAACCGGTTCACGGCACCCACCAGGAGATCCGCCGCGAGAGCGCAGTCCCGCTGGTTGCGGGCCGTTTCCACTGCGGTGATCCCCGGCCCCTTGTCGGCGACCCAGGCCACCCGCTCCAGCAGCAGCCGTGCGGCGTCGATCTCGCCGGAGCACCGGGCCAGCACCTCCTCGTAGAACCCACGGCCGGGGCCGGGGCCGGGCCTGGCGGGCGACCATGCGCGGATCTTCTGCGCGGCGTAGTCCGACCAGTATTCCAGCGCCCCCTCGGCGGCGCCGAGAATCGGCAGACAGAACGAGAGTCCGTTCACCGCCGGCAGCGGCACGGCATGGCACGGGGAGACGGGCTCGGCGCCACCGCTTTCGAGCAGGTCCCTGACCGGAAAACTCAGCGTGGCCGGTACGTACACGTCCTCGGCGACCAGGGTGTTGCTCCCGGTGGCCCGCATCCCGATGTCGGACCACGTCTTCTCGACGGTGTAGACCTCGCGGGGCAGGGCGAAGAGCCTCGGTTCGTAGCCCGCGCCGGTCGGCACCACGCCGGCCACGAGCGCCCAGTCGGAGTGGTCGACGACGCTGATGTAGGACCACTTCCCCGACAACCGCCATCCGTCGCCCTCCGCGTGCGCCCTCCCGACGGGGGAGACACCGCCGACGACCAGCGTGTCGGGCCCGTCCTTCCAGACCTCCTTGCGCCCTTCCTCCGGGAGGTAGGCAGCCATCCTGGCCAGGTTCGCCATCAGTGAGGCGGACCAGGCCGCCGCCGCGCACCGGGCGCCGACGACGGTGATCGCGGCGGACAGTTCCCCGAAGGTGCCGGCGCTGCCGCCGTGGCCGGCCGGCACGAAGTGGCGGGCGAACCCCGCCGCGACCATCGCCCGCACCACATCCGCGCTCAACTGCCTGTCCTCTTCGGCCTGGTCGGCCCGGAGAGCCGCGAGGGACGCGACGTCCTGCGCGGCTCGTGCCACCCCTGATCCGGGCGGAGACTGGTCAGTCATCTGCATGGCCTCCTCGGCTCGACTCCGGGCCGATCCTGGACACCACGGATCGCGGACAGCTAGAACGCCGCTGGAGCCGACCGGGCCGGACCACGGCTCACCGGCCTTTCGAGCCGGGCTCTAGGCGGCAGCCACAGACTCCTCCGACACGGACGATGCCCCCGCCGGGCGCCCTGCGCCTGCCCCGCGGCGGGCCCTGCGCCGTTCCGCGGCGCGGCTCGTCCCGCACCGATCCACTCACCGGAGGAACCCGCGATGACGACTGTCGTGAACACCACCTTCACCGACACCTACGCCGCAGTACTGCAGTTCTACGCGAGGCAGGTGCAACTCCTCGACTCCGGAAGGTTCGAGGAGTACGCGGCGACCTTCACCGCCGACGGCGAGTTCCAGCACACACCCAATATGCCCGCCGCGCGCACGACGGCCGGCATCATCGCCGAACTGAGGTCGTTCAACACCCGGTTCGACGGCGACCCGGTGCAGCGACGCCACTGGTTCAACATGATCAATCTGACCGATCGCCCGGACGGCGCCATCGACGCCTCCTTCTACGCCCTGGTCCTCACCACGCGTCCCGGCATCAAGGAGCCTCTCGTCGGGCCCAGTTGCTTCGTGAACGACGTACTGGTCTTCGAGGACGGCAAGCTGCGCAACCGTTCCCGCAAGGTCGGCCACGACCAGCTTTTCTGAGCCCCGGGCACCGCCGACCACACAGAGAGGACCCACACATGAGCCGTAAGCAGGTCGCCCTGGTGACCGGATCGTCGTCCGGGATCGGCGCAGCCATCGCCCGCCGGCTGTCCGCCGAGGGCATGGCGGTCGTCGTCAACGCGGTGCGGAGCGTGGAGGCGGGCAAGGAGCTCGCCGATTCGCTGCCGGACGCGAGGTTCGTCCAGGCCGACGTCTCCGACGAGGACCAGGCCCGAGCCCTGACGGACGCGGTCATCGCCGAATACGGGCAGCTGGACCTGCTCGTCAACAACGCCGGCGTCACCCATCCCATCCCCCACACCGACCTGGAGGCGGCGACGGGTGACGTCTGGCGGGAGATCCTCGGCCTCAACGTCATCGGAACCTGGCAGACGACCGTCGCGGCCATGCCGCACCTGCGCAGGTCCGCCGACGGACACGTGGTCAACATCTCCTCCGTGGCGGGGACCAGGCCGGCGGGCAGTTCCATCCCGTACGCGGTCAGCAAGGCGGCCGTCGACCACATGACCCGGCTGCTCGCGGCGTCGGCCGGACCGGCCGTCAGGGTCAACGCGGTCGCCCCCGGGCTGATCGACACCGCGTGGACGAAGGACTTCACCGAGATCCGTGAACGGGTCGAGGCCACCACTCCCCTGCGCCGGGTCGGCACCACCGACGACGTCGCCGAGCTGGTCGTCGGCCTGCACCGGGCGCGGTACTCGACGGGCCAGGTGGTCCTGGCCGACGGCGGCGCCCACCTCCTGATCTGAGCACGACCAGCACCCTCGACGCTCACAAAGGGGCAGTGATGAAACTTGGCGTGAACCTCACCTACCAAGGCGCGGCGGAACTCGCCGTCACGGCCGAACGGCTCGGCTACGACGTCGCCTTCGCACCCGAGGGATACCGCTCGGACGCGCCCAGTGTGCTGGGTCTCGTCGCGGGGCGCACCGAACGTATCGGCCTTGCCTCCGGGGTCATGCAGATTCCCGCCCGTACCCCGGCTCTGGCCGCACTGACCGCGGCCACGCTGAACTCCCTGTCGAACGGCAGGTTCCGGCTCGGCCTGGGCGTCTCCAACCCCGACGTGTCGGACGGCTGGTACGGCGTTCCCTTCGGGCAGCCCCTGGCCAGAACCCGCGAGTACGTGGAGATCGTGCGGATGGCTCTCTCCGGCGAGCCGGTGCGGTACCAGGGGGAGCACTACCGGCTGCCCTACTCCGGCTCGGGCGGCGCGCCCCTGCACGTGATCACCGAGCCCGCGCACTCCCCCGTCCCGGTCTATCTGGGAGCGGTGGGGCCGAAGAACCTGCGGCTGGCGGGCGAGATCGCCGACGGATGGATCGGTGTGTTCGCCGCGCCTGAGCACGTCGCACAGTCCGTCGAACACATCAGGCAGGGCCGCGAGTCGGTCGGCCTGACCATGAGCGGTTTCGAGACCGTACCGGCCCTTGCCACGTCGATCGGCGAGGACACCGACGCGTGCATCGACCTGTTGCGCGACCACTACGCGCACCTCATGGGCATCGGAACGGCCGAGCGGAACTTCTACTGTTCGCTGGCGGCGCGGCTGGGCTTCGCGGACGAGGCCGCCGAGGTCAGCAGCGCCGTCCGGGCAGGGGACCGGGCCCGTGCGGCCAAGGCCGTGCCCCGGGACTTCATCGACCGGACGGCACTCGTCGGTCCCGTCGGCCGGATCGCCGAACGCCTGCGGGAGTACGCCGACGTGGGTGTGACCACGTTGAGCGTCATGATCTCGGCGGTGGCGACGGACCTGGACGGGCGGCTCGCGATCCTGGAGCAGGCCATGACGGCTCTGGACCGGTCCGGCGTCCGCGACTGACCACGAGGGCGCCGCCCCGCGGGCGGTGGAGACGGTGCCGGTCCGGTCGAAGTGCGTACTTTTGGCGGCCGGCCCCCGTACCGCCCGCGGGCCCCGGCCCCTCCGCGTGCCGCCCCACCGGACCAAAGGGGCCGGTCACGTCACCGCCGATCGGGGCGGAGCGCGTTCCGCCGATGCTTGAGCCGCGGTCGAGACGGGTCGGCCATCGTTCACGGACCCGCCCGTCCCCCACCCAATCGTGGAGTGCCCTCGATGTTGCGAATCGGAGTCATCGGCTGTGCCGCGATCGCCCGGCGCCGGATGCTGCCCGCCATGCTGGCCCATCCCGGCATCGAGATCGTGGCCGTCGCCAGCCGGGATGCCGCCAAGGCCGCCGACACCGCCCGGCAGTTCGGCTGCCGCCCGGTCACCGGCTACGGAGAGCTGGTGGCGCTCGACGACGTGGAGGCCGTGTACATACCGTTGCCCGCGGCGCTCCACGAACACTGGACCGGGACGGCCCTCGCCGCCGGCAAGCACGTGCTCGCGGAGAAGCCGCTGACCACGGACCCCGCGCGCACGCGCAGCCTGACGGCAACGGCGCGGACGCGAGGGCTGACTCTGATGGAGAACGTCATGTTCGTCCATCACTCCCAGCACGCGGCGGTGCGGCGGCTCGTGGCGGACGGGGCGATCGGTGATCTCCGCTCGTTCCATTCGAGTTTCACCATTCCCGCCCTGCCGGGCGAGGACATCCGGTACCGGGCCGAGCTCGGCGGCGGAAGTCTGTACGACGTCGGTGTGTACCCCGTGCGGGCGGCGATGCACTTCCTCGGCGGCGCCCTGGAGGTACGGGGCGCCGCGCTCGAGCGTCCTCCCGGGCGGCAGGTCGACACCTCCGGTGCCGTGCTGCTGCGCCGCGCCGACGGTGTCACCGCACATCTGTCGTTCGGGATGGAGCACGCCTACCGCTCCCGCTACGAGCTGACCGGCAGCACCGGCCGGGTCGTCGTGGACCGTGCCTTCACTCCGCCCGCGGACCACACGCCGGCGGTCACGCTGGAGACCGCGTCGGGCACGCGGACCGTCCAGCTGCCGCCGGACGACCAGGTCGCGAACACCCTCTCCGCCTTTGTGTCGGCGGTACGCACACGTGAGGCGCCGCACGCCGAGTACGTGGCTCAGGCGGATCTCCTGGCCGCCGTCCTGCGGACCTCCCGCGGGTGAGAGGGGTCCGGGCACGGGCCCCGGGCCTCCCACCGCAGTTCTGCCCGCGCCCGGGTGCCGGGCGCGGGCGGAACTGCGGTGGGGCACGGGCGGAACTACCGGCGGGCACGGGCGGAACTGCGGGCATGCGGGCCCGGAGGTCCTGCCCACGGGGGGCGGCCGGAGGCCAACGGCCGGGCGGACCGGCCCTGTTCACCCGGGCCGGTCCGCCCGGGTGAACAGGGCCGGTCCGCCTGGGGTCGGCCTTCCGGTGGTCAGCCCGCCTGCAGATCCTCGATGACTTCCAGTACCTCGGCCGGACCGGGCAGCGCGGCCATCTCGGCGGCGACCTCCTGCGACCGCTCCCGGTACGCCGGCGTGGACAACAGCTCACGGCAGGCCCCCACGACGGCGTCCGGGGCGTCCTCGCCCGGCAGCAGCGTGAGCGCGACGCCGGACTCGGTCAGGCGACGCGAGTGCGGAACCAGTTTGGGCATGTTCGGCAGGACCAGCTGCGGCACACCGGCGTGCAGGGCGGTGAGCGCGGTCTGACCTCCGCCGGCGTGCACGAGCACGTCGCAGGTGGGCAGCACGGTGCCCAGCGGAAGCCAGCCCGCGCGCACCTGCGGCCGCCCCTCGGTCAGCGCCGGGGCGAGTTCGTCCGGTGCGGCGATCACCAGTTCCACATCGAGGCTGCCCACCTGCGCCACCAGGCCGTCGAGCAGGCCCAGATCCTGCTCACGGCTGGCCCGGCTGCCCGCCGTCACACACACGCGCGGCCTTGCCGGACGGGTGTACATCCACGGTTCCGTCAGCCGCTGCCTGCCGGTGGGCACGAACCGCATGACCTCGCCGGCCGCCGCTCCGGGCGCGAGCAGACTCGGTGGGCAGATATGGACCCACAGATCGGGCTCGGGCAGTTCGGTGAGACCGAGCCGGGAAAGCTCCGGCGCGAGCCGTTCGGCCGCTCCGAGATCCATTTCCAGCGGCTCACCCATGTCCCACGCGTGCCGTACGCAGGGAACACCCAACTGCCTGGCCAGAAGCCCCGCCGCGAAGGACAGGGTGCCTCCGACGACGATGTCGGGCCGCCACACGTCGCTCAGCGCCCGCAGGTTCTCCAGTCCGTCCGATGCCAGCCGGCCGAAGCCGTGACCACCGAACCGCATCCGCTCCGCCGGGTCGGCCGGCAGCGTGAGCCGGGCGCCGTCGTCCCCGGTGAACATGTATTCGCGCATCGTCCGCCGGGTCAGGGACACCGCCGGCAGCCCCGCCCCGACGACGACCGGCGTCATCTCCTCGGTCGCCGCGACGAAGACGTCATGCCCGGCGTTACGCGCCGCGGTCGCCAGCGGTACGAGGGCGAAGACGGTCGCGGGGCTACCCGCCGCCACGAATAGCATTCTCAAACCGCTTCCCATGACTGCGGAGCTCCTCTCGTCGGCCCTAACCGCGAAGTCAGTCTCCACACCTCCACTTGAGTCCGGGTATATCCTCGATGGAGAGAGCGTTTCACACTGCAAACGTCACCTTTCGTACCTCTCGCGCACATCACCGACGCATTTGTTGCCGCGATGTAACCGGGTGTGCGCCGTCGCCAGCCGGAACCCGTCACTCAGGCATGACTGGAAATCCACCTGCGCTGCCGCAGGGCCAGGCTGCAAACTGAGTCGGTCGATCAAGCCATGAGCAAGGGCGCTCCACCCACGGAAGAGGTACCGATAGGGAAGTGCGGTCACGGATAACCACGTGACCTCCTGGAGCGCGCACAGGGCCTGACCTGCCCGAGACCCCCCACACCTGCGCATAACCAGCAACGAATCCAGGCGTGAGGGAGTCTTCAGCGGTGGCAGCGGTGCACTCGGCACCTCGAGTGCCACCCTGGTCCACCGGAACCCCGTCATGGGTAGCAGCGTTGCGCCCCTCATACGCACAAAATTCAATGGCGATTTTCGGCTGCTCTCCCGGAGAGATTCAGCTCCGCAAAGCAGAATGAGGCACAAAAAAGACTCGTAGACTTTCCTGAAAATGCACTTCTGGACAATTCACAGGGGGATGAGGATAATTATCCAGAACAATACGTCCAAGCAATTGGTCGAGGCACGGCGGGTGCAGACGGCCGAGATAAATCTTCTCGGTCCGCTGGATGTTCGAATCGGTGGGGTATCGATCGTCCCTTCGGCAGGAAAGCCGAAGCAGCTTCTTGCCCTGCTGGCCCTGCGCTGCGGCCGCGTCGTGCCCATCTCGACCCTGATGGAGGAGATCTGGGGGGACTCGATTCCCCGGAGCAGCACGACGACACTTCAGACCTACATCCTTCAGCTGCGGAAGCTGATCACGGAATCCCTGCCCTCGGACTACCCCGGAGGAGCCAAGAGCGTCCTGGTGACCCACTTCAACGGGTACCAGTTGATGATCGACTCCTGTGCGTTCGACGTACGGGAATTCGAGCGGCTCTCGGTGAAGGGTGATCTCGCACTCGAGTCCGGGGATGCCGCCACCGCGGCAAAGTGCCTGAAAGAGGCACTCGATCAGTGGCGCGGCCCCGCGTTGATGGACGTGCCGGCCGGACGCGTGCTGCACATGGAGTCGATCGGCTTCGAAGAAGGCCGGATGCGCGTGCACGGGCAGCGGATCCTCGCCGACCTGAGCCTCGGCAAGCACGCCGTGCTGATCCCCGAGCTACGGGTGCTGATCGCTCAGAACCCGATGGATGAGCGACTTTGCGCCATGCTCATGGTCTGCCTCCACAAGGCGGGAGCGCCGTGGCGGGCACTGCAGGCGTTCCGGGATCTCCGTCAGACCCTGAGCAGCGAACTCGGCGTCGAACCCTCCAGCCGACTGCAGGATCTGCACCGGGCAGTACTGGCGAACGCCCCTGACCTGTCACTCCAGGGGTTCGGTGTCGCCTGATGACGACGCACCACGTGAAGACCAGGACGACCCACACGACGAGGAGCTCTTCCATGCCGCCGTCAGCAGCAACACCCACGAGCGAGCCGGTACTGCAGGAGGTGGCCGACGGCGTCTTCGCATACGTCCAGGCACCCGGCGGGTGGTGTGTGAACAACGCGGGCGTGCTCGTCTCCGGCGACAAGGTGGCGCTGGTGGACACCGCGGCCACCGAGGCGCGTGCCCTCAGGCTGCGCGAGCACGTGGTCCGCGACGGCCGCGGTGCGCCGTTCGCCGTCATCAACACCCACTCGCACGGGGATCACAGCTTCGGTAACTTCGTGTTCCCCGAGGCGACGGTCTACGGGCACGCGCTCGCCCGGGCCGAGATGCACCAGGCCGGCCTGCACCTCACCGACCTGTGGCCGGAGGTGGAGTGGGGCCACATCGAACTCGCGCTGCCGACAGCGACGTACGAGGACCGCATGACCCTGCACGTGGGCGACCTCACGGCCGAACTCATCCACACCGGGCCCGCCCACTCGAGCAACGACACCATCGTGTGGATACCCGGACGGCGGGTCCTCTTCACCGGCGACATTGTCATGTCCGGAGCGACTCCCTTCTTCCCCATGGGCTCGATCACCGGTTCCCTGCGGGCTGTCGCGCACATGCGCAGCCTGGGTGCCGTCACGGTGGTGAGCGGTCACGGCCCGGTCGGCGGTCCCGAGATCCTCGAGACCGGCGAGGCGTACCTGCGGTGGGTCCAGGAACTGGCCAAGGCCGGTGTCGCGGCCGGCGTCCCGCCCCACGAGGCGGCGCGCGACGCCGAGGCGGGGCCGTTCACCGAACTCCTGGAGCCGGAGCGGCTGGTGGCGAACCTGCACCGCGCCTACGCCGAGGAGCGCGGCGCCGCGCTCGGCCAGGAGCCGGATGTCGCGGCGATGCTCAAGGAGATGGGCGTCATCTTCCAGGAGATGGTCGACTACAACGGAGGCCCGATCACGTGCCACGCCTGACCCCGTCCGGCGGCGCGTCCTCGACGCGGCCGGGCACCGGCCGTGTGCGGGTGCCGCGCACGGCGTACGTACCGGCGCGCCGCTCCTGCGCACCTCTGTTCCCACGTGCTCCCAGCGGCAGCCGGGCACACTGACCGCGCAGAGGCCGAACGGCCGGCCCCGCTCCCGTCACCGGGAAGCGGGGCCGGCCGTTCCGGCATGTTCCGCTGCGGTCAGGAAGCCGCCGCGGAAGGACCCGGCAGGCAGTCGGCATACCGTGCGAGGACGCCCTTCTCCAGCGCCTCGTCGAGGCTGAGCGCGGCCGTGTCCCGCTCGGACACGATGAACTCCGTGTCCTTGGGCCACGGCAGGCCCAGCTTCGGGTCGAACGCGTCCACAGCCTGTTCCAGGCCCGCCCGGTAGCCCGTGGAGACGAGATAGGAGATCGCCGTGTCGTCCTCCAGCGCGAGGAAGGCGTGGCCGACGCCCACGGGAAGGTAGACCGACCGGAACGAGACGGTGTCCAGTTCGACGGTGTCCCAGACCCCGAAGGTCGGTGAGCCGACCCGGAGGTCCACGACGACGTCGAGCGCACGCCCGTTGACGCAGTGGACGTACTTGGCCTGCCCCGGCGGCGTGGTGGTGAAGTGGACTCCCCTCAGCACGCCCTTGGCCGACCGGCTCTGGTTGGTCTGGGCGACGTGGAACCCGTGGCCGACCGCTTCCACGAACGCCGGTTCCTCCATCGGTGAGACGAAGACCCCGCGATGGTCGCGGTGGTGCTGCGGAGTGAATTCGAAGCTGCCCGGGACGGCGAGTTGGCGCACCTGCATGACACATCCATTCACTCGGTGGTCTGGGTCCGCTCGATGTTGCCAGACCGATCACCGCCCAGGCAGCGGTAGTCGGGGCACTCCAGCGGTGCGCAGGCCGCACTCGAGCGGGGCCCTAACAACGCTCCGTCAGGGACCGCGATCGCTATTCGAGCCAGGATCGAGGACGCGCCTCCAGTGTGGTACGAAACCGCCCCTACCCGGATTTTGGGAGAACCCCGATGCGTGTCCTGTTCAGTGTGTTCCCGGCGACGGCACATGTGCACCCGATCGTCCCGCTGGCCTGGGCGTTGCAGAACGCCGGGCACGAGGTCCGCGTCGCGATCCATCCGGACGCCGTGGACCTGGTGACGGAGGCCGGTCTCGCCGCGGTCCCCGCGGGCGGCCGGCTCAAGGACGTCATGGAGTGGAACGACAACTTCGAGAAGCTGGAGGCCCTCACCGACTTCATGGCTCTCGACGCCGACCACGACGACACCTGGGCCGAGCAGTGGCGTGGCACCACGGGCATGCTCTCCCGGTTCACACCGATGCTGGACGACCTCGTGGACTTCTGCGAGCGGTGGCGTCCCGATCTGGTGCTGTGGGACCCCTTCTGCGTGGCGGCCGCCGTCGCCGCCAAGGTGACCGGCGCCAGGCAGGCACGTTTCCTGTGGGGCCAGGACAACATCGGCTGGCTGCGGGCGAAGTCGCGCGCCGCGCTGACCGAGCGCGGCGCGGGCACCGACGAGGACCCGGTGACGGCCCTGATGAGTCCGATGCTGGAGCCGCACGGCCTCGAGTTCACGGAGGACCTCCTGCTCGGCGAGTGGACGATCGACCCGATGCCGGCCGCGCTGCGGCTGCCGCTGGATCTCACGTACCAGCCGATCCGGCGGGTCCCCTACAACGGGAACCTGGCTCCGCAGCCCTGGATGCACGACCGGCCCGAGCGCCCCCGGGTGCTGCTGACCCTCGGGGTAGGCGGGCGCGGCAGGCAGTTGTTCCGCGAGGCCGGTGTGACGTTCGCCGAGGTCGTCTCCGGCTTGTCCGAGCTGGACATCGAGCTGGTCGCCACTCTGCACGCCAAGCATCTGGACACCGTCCGCGAGGTGCCCGACAACGTCCGCCTGGTCGAGTACGTGCCGCTGAACTACATGCTGCCCACGTGCAGTGCGCTGATCCACCACGGCGGCGGCGGCACGTTCGCGGCGGCCGTGGCCCACCGGGTGCCGCAGCTGATCGCGCCCATGCCGATGTGGGGCGAGGCGATCACCGCACGCCACATGGCGGACCGCGGTGCCGGGCTGCTGCTCGAGCCGAAGGAACTCACCGTCGGGACCCTGTGTGAGCAGCTGACCCGGGTCCTCACGGAACCGTCGTTCCGGGAGGGTACCGACCTGCTGCACCGGGACATGCTGGAGGCGCCGAGCCCGCACGACACGGTCCGGCGCCTCGAGTCACTCGTCCCGTCCCGGCAGCCTCAGCGCCTGGCCGTCACGTTGTAGAGCTCCAGCTCGGGCCACATGAACGGGGCGCGGGCGCCCGAGACGGTCAGCCCGCGCTCCCGCAGGGTCCGCTCCACCGACGCGCGTACGCCGTCGAGACCGCTCACCTCGATGATCACGGCGCGGGTCCTGGCCCAGTCGGCCGCGTCGACGCCGCTGAGCAGCTCCAGCTCCGCTCCCTCGACATCGATCTTCATCAGGTCGATGGGGCCGATCCCGGGATGCCGGGCGGCCAGCACGTCGGAGAGGCGGTCGACCCGGACGGTGATCCCGGTCGGCTCCAGTGCGGCCTCGGCCTGCTCCTTGCCCATGTGCTCGGCCATGAGGGTCTTCTGGAGGGCAAGGCCTTCCGGATGGCGGGTGGAGTTGCCGGGCATGCGCCGGAAGTACGTGAAGTCCGCCGCGGCCGCCGGCTCAGCACCCAGGCAGACCGGGTGGACCGTCACGTCGTGGATGCCGTGCAGCCGCAGGTTCATCCTCAGGACGCGGATGTTGTCCGGGACGGGCTCGAAGGCGATGACCCGGGCCGCCGGGTACCTGCGCTTGACGAACAGGGTGAACAGGCCGATGTTGGCCCCGGCGTCGACGATCACGGGGGCGTCGGGCAGCCCGTCCGGATCGTAGGTGTCGTCCTGGAAGATCTCGCGGTGGATGAACCGGGCCTCCGCCTCACTGCTCGTGTAGCAGTGGAACCCGTCCTCCAGCTCGATCAGCTGTATGCCGTCATCGGGCATGGGATTCTCCTCCTGTCCTCTGAGGGTGTCCGTGCGGGCCGGGGCGTGCCGGCGCGGTGGCACCGGCACGCCCCGGCGGGCCGGGCGCTACACCGGAAGCGGGATGGACACCGCGTTGTACTTCGTCGTCGGTGTCGGGGGGAGCGGGAAGCGGGAGTTCGCCAGGTAGAGGCGTTCCCCGTACACGGCGGCCGCGCAGGGTGTGTCGAAGCGCGGGTCCGTGAGCCTGAGGACCGGGGACCCGTTGTGCCCCGTGCGGTCGAGCCGGACGGCCGTGAGATCGGTCTGCTGCGGCGTGTACAGGGTCCTGCCGTGCAAGGTGATCCCGTTCGCGGTCGGCAGCTTCAGGTCGCCCAGCGGCACCCGGCGGGCGGATCCGGTGGTCCGGTCGATCCGGAACAGGGTCCCTCCGTCGGTGAACTGGTTGACCACCAGCAGCGCCCGGCCGTCCGGTGTCGGCGCGACACCGGCCGAGGTGATGACGTCCTGCGGTCCCTGCACCCACTCCCCCGACAGGTTCAGGGTCAGCACCTCGTCCTGACCGGGCAGCGAGCCGTCCGGTCCGAACGGGAGCCCGAACAGGAGCCCGTTGCAGGCGTCGGTGAACCACGCGCCCTCCGGCGTGACGGTCACGTGGTTGACGCAGGAGTGGGGGATGCCCACGTCGTACGTCTTGAGCACGGCACCGCTGCCGGCGTCGATGACGGTGATCGTCCGCCCCCAGCCGCCCGCGACGAACAGCCGCCCGCGGTCGTCCACCTGGATCCCGATGGCCATGTACCCGTCTCCGAGCCCCGGGTATATGACCTCGTTCTGCCCCGACGCGAGGCTGACGCGGCAGACGGCACCACCGAGCAGGGACGCGAAGTAGGCGTAGGGCTGCCTTCCGATGGTGATGTCCGCCGGGTGGAATCCGTCCGGCAGGTCGAGCGTGGTGGGCCATGCCCCCCTGGACCGTAGGTCCGCCGCCCGGGCCGTGCCCTGCCCGGCCCCCAGCACCACCGCACCGCCCAGCGCGGCGCCGAGGCCGAGGAAGCCGCGGCGTGTTGTCGTCATTCCCTGCATACTGCCCTCCTGAGTGTCGGGGTGCACCGTCGCAGAATCCACCTGAGATCCGCTTGAGCAGAAGGGCCGCGCGCGAGGCTGCAGCGGGACTCGAGCAGCCGTGTAGGCCGGTCCCGGATCCTCTCCCCCATGGACAGGACCGCGTTCGTCTTCCCCGGCCAGGGCGCCCAGCGCGTAGGCATGGGCCTCGACCTGCTGAAACGCTGGCCAACGCTGGCGGACACCCACTACCGGCCCGCCGACGAGCTGCTGGGCTTCGGGCTGTCGCACCTGTGCTTCACAGGACCGGCCGAGACACTCAGGCACATGACGGTCACCCAGCCCGCGATGGTGCTGACCAGCCTTGCCGCCCTGCGGGTACTGGAGGAGCGCGGAGTCGTACCCGACTTCGTCGCCGGCCACAGCCTGGGCGAGTTCACGGCGATGGTCTGCGCGGGCGTCCTCGACTGGACCGACGCCCTTCGACTGGTCAGCATCCGCGGGAAGTTGATGGCGTCGGTCACCGAGAGGATCCCGGGCAAGATGGCCGCCGTGGTCGGCCTGGAGCTGGCGGTGATGGAGGCCCTGTGCGCCAAGGCCGCCGCGGAGTCCGGACAGGTCGTGGAGGTCGCCAACCACAACGACTTCACCCAGGTGGTGATCTCCGGTCAGACGGAGGCGGTCAACGTCCTCCTCGATCTGGTGAAGGCCGCCGGCGCCAACCGGGTCGTGGTACTGGAGATCGGCGGCGCGGCCCACTGCACGCTGCTCGGCAGCGTCGAGCAGGAATTCGCCGCGGCACTCGCGGAGGTCGAGTTCAGGGACCCCGTGATCCCGGTGATCTCCAGCGTCACGGCCGAACCGGTGGCCGACGGGGACGCGGCCCGTGCCTGCCTGCTCCGGCAGCTCACCGGCCGGGTCAACTGGACGGGCACGGTGCAGTACTTGACGGCCGCGGGGGTGGGGCGGTTCGTCGAGGTGGGTCCCGGCAAGGCCCTCGGGGGCCTCTGCCGTCGGATCAGTCCCGGTGTGGAGACCTACCGGACGGGCGACGCCGCCCATCTCGACCTGGCCGTCGAGGCGTTCCACCGGAGCCGTTGAGCCTCCTGAGCCACGGCTCCGTCGCAGGATTCGTTCCGCCGGGCAGGCGCCCACCACCACAGCAACAACGACAACGACAACAACAACAACAACAACGGCAACAACAACAGAACCAGCAGGCCGCAGCGAGTACTCGCTGCGGCCTGCTGGGGGTATGGACGTCACCGCCGTGCCTGACGCCGGCTCCGGGAGGAGTCAGTAGTTGCCGAGCCCGCCACAGACGTTGAGTGCCTGCGCCGTGACTCCCGCGGCCCCGGCGCCGACCAGGTACTCGACCATCGCCGCGACTTCCTCCGGCATCACGTACCGGCCGATCGGCACACGGGCGCTCACCCGCTCGTGCACCTCGTCCACCGGAACACCCCAGATACCGGAGTAGTGCTCCCGCACCCGCTCCGCCATCGGGGTCTCCACGAAGCCCGGGCACACCGCGTTCACGGTGATGCCGGTCTTGGCGAGTTCGAGGCCGAGCGACTTGGTGAACCCGACCACACCGTGCTTGGACGCCGAGTAGGGCGCACCGTGCAGGACACCCTGCTTTCCGCCGGTGGAGGCGATGTTGATGATCCGCCCGCTGCCCTTCTCCAGCATCCCCGCGTGGTTGAGGACTTCCTTGGTCATCAGGAAGACGCTGTTGAGGTTGGTGTTGATCACGTCGAACCACTCGTCGTCCGGGAAGTCCCGGGTGACTCCGCCGCCGGAGCGGCCCGCGTTGTTCACCAGGATGTCGACGGGGCCGAAGCGCTCGGTGGCGGAGCTCACGTACGAGCGGATGTCCTCGGACGAGGTCACGTCACAGACCTGGCCGTCGACGTCCAGGCCTTCGCCCTGCAGCGACTTGACGGTGGCCGCCAGCGCGTCCGCCTTCCGGGCGCAGATGTAGACACGTCCCCCGTCCCGGGCCAGCCGCCTGGTGATCTCCAGGCCGATTCCACTGGTGGCGCCGGTGACGAGTGCCACCCGGTTGTTCCCAGGCATGATTCCTCCATGAAGGTCGAATGGGTTGTGCGTGACCGGCGGCCCCGAGCCGTACTCGCCCCGAGGCCGCCGTGAGCCGGGCGGGCTCCTGTCAGCGGAGTGCTCCCACGCTGCGGTGGACGGCCTCGATCAGGCCTCGGGCCCGGTCGTCCAGCTTGCCCAGGCCGGGCGAGCCCGCGTTCTGCACATAGGCGAACGAGAGCCCGTCCGCCGGATCGGCGAAGGTGAAGGTGCCGTTGGCACCGTCGAAGCCGAAGGCGGTGCCCAGGCCGGCGGAGACCGGGAACACGGGGCTGTCGCCGCGCATGAACCCCAGGCTCCAGGCCGTGTTCATCATCGTGATGCGGCACGGGCCGCTCGCGTGCACCCGGCTCAGCTCCGCTGTGAGGTCCGGGCCGATCAGGCGGGGCCCCTCGGCCTCTCCGATGAGCAGGGCCATCAGCCTGGCCAGCGACCGGGCGCTGCTGAGGCCCCCGTAGGACGGGTCCTCCACCGTGAGATCCAGGAATCCCGGATCCAGCGACATACTGCTGATCGTCGCGCGGCAGGTGAGCGATTCCGGCTTGCCGAGTTCGACCAGCATGGGAACCGCGTCACCGGGATCGCCGCCCGACATCACGTCCTCGGCCTTGGACTGGAACATGGTGGCGACGTGGACCGCGTCCGGATCGGGCAGGCCGATGTGACTGTCCAGCCCGAGCGGACCGGCGATCTCGCGGGCGAAGAAGCGGCCCACCGTCAACCCGGTCCTGCGGCGCACCAGTTCACTCACCAGGTACCCGAAGGTGATCGCGTGGTAGCCGTGCGCGGTGTCCGGCTCCCACTCCGGACGCGCCGCGGCGAGCGCCTCGGCGATCGGGGTGTGGGCCCGCATGTCCTCGTTCGTGATCGGGGCGTGGTCCAGGCAGACCACTCCGGAGCGGTGGCTGAGCACCATCCTGAGAGTGATGCGCTCCTTGCCGCCCGCCGCGAACTCGGGCCAGTACTCCGCGACCGGAGTGTCCAGTTCCAGGAGCCCCCGCTCCACCAGCAGCAGCGCCGCCACCGTGACCAGCGCCTTGGTGGGCGAGGCGAGCATGCTCACCGTGCCCTGCCGCCACAGGTCGTCGGCGTCCTCACTCGCGGTGCCGCCCCACAGGTTCACCACCGGCCGGCCGCGGTGGTAGACGCAAACGGCCGCCCCCACCTCCGCGCCCGACGCGAAGTTCGCCTCGAACGCCTCCGCCACCCCGGCGAAGCCGTCCTCCACCGACCCGCCCCGCGGAACACCGCGCACCGCGCCCACCCCGCTCATGGCGCGGAGACTTGGGCATGGGCCAGCGTGCTGCGGCTGTTCCTGCCGAGCGCCGCCCGGATGTACTCCTTGGCATCCGCGAGCGTCGCCGAACCGCCGAGAACCTCGGTGACGGCGGCCGGGTCGATGGCGACCGTGTGCTGCGCGGTGACCACCGCACCGTCCGGGGTGTCGGTGAACTCCCACCGCCCGCTGTGGCCGAGCAGCAGTTTCGGCGGCACGAGTTGCTTGTAGACGATCCGCTCCCCGGGCGAACACACCCGGATCGACCGGGTGGTGTGCGCGGAACCGTCCTGGGTGACGGTGTCCATCTCCATGTGCTGGATGCCCGGCACCTCCTCCGTGAGAGCCACCCGGCCCACATGGGGCAGCCGCTGCGGCCACAGGTCCGAGCGGTACACGAAGTCGTAGACGTCGGCGGCCGAGCCCTGCGAGGTCACGGTGTCGGTGAAGGAGAACACCACGTCCTCGACGGGGTGGCCGAACTCGGCGACCCGGGCGAGCGCGGCCAGCTCCACCGGACTGTTGCGGTCCAGCGCGGCATTGATCCAGTCCACCGTCGCGGGGTCGTCGCCCACGGCCGTGAAGTCGTGCAGCAGCACGATCTCGGTCCCCCCGCCGGGCAGCGGATCGAAGATCCACTCCCCGCCCATGCTCGCGATGGGCGCCGCGCTCCGCTCCTGATCGAAGCGGATGCGGCGCCGGTGCGCGTGGAGCTCCCGCCGGGAGACCCAGGTCTTCACCTCGCCGCCCACCTCGGCCCACAGCTGGAACCGCTCGGACCGCTCGGCACGCTCGAAGTGGTGTGCGTACACGGTCGGCGCGAACACGGCGGGCCATCGGCTCACGTCGGCGGCCAGGCTGTAGAGCACATCGGCGGGCGCGGAGGATGTCAGTGTGTGTCGCGTGTGCCTCCGCATCGCTCAGCCGGCCGTGCGGACGAGGCCGTTGGCCATATCGAGCAGCGCACGCGGAGTCTCCAGGTCGAAGAGCTCGTCGTCGGGAATCACGATTCCGAACTCGAGGCCGATCGCGGACGCGGTCTCCATCAGGGCCAGCGAGTCGTAGCCCAGGTCGTCAAAGGCCTTGTCGAGGGCGTCCCCGTCGAGGCTCCCGCCGTCCATCGCCCCGGCGCACGTGGCCAGGATGCGGCGGAGATCGTCAGCGGTGATGGTGTCGCTCATAGGTGAATTCCTTAGAAGTAGGGGGGTGTCAGCCGTTGAAGGCACGTACGACGATCGCCGAGTTGAAGCCCCACTTGCCACGGGCCAGCACGAGAGCGTTCGACACGGTCCCGTAGCGCGGTTCCCCGCGCACCAGGTCGATCGGGTGGCCGTCGGGAATGTCGACGACGCCGGCCGTAGCGGGGATCACGCCGTCCCGGACGGACAGCAGCGCCGCGACCACGTCGAGCGGCCCGCCTCCCGAGTAGAGCCGGCCGGTCAGCGTCTTGGGCGCGGTCACCGGCACACCGGACGGACCGAAGACCGCGGAGATCGCCTCGGCCTCCTGCCGGTCCAGCTCGGGAACGCCGGCTGCGTCGGCGAAGACCACGTCGACATCGCCCGGTGCGAGTCCCGCGTCGGCCAGGGCCAGCTCGACGGCCCGGCGCAGCCCCGGCGGGCGCGGGGAGCCGGGGGCCGGGTCGAAGGTCCTCGCGTACCCCGCGATCTCTCCGTAGATCCGGCCGACTCCGCGCCGGCGGGCCGCGTCGACGTCCTCGACCACGAGGATCGCGCCGCCCTCACCCGGCAGGTAGCCGTTCGCCTGCACGTCGAACGGCCGGTAGGCGGTGGGGCTCACCCGTCCGCCGGACAGCTGGGACGCCCAGCCCCACGGGTCGAGGGCCGAGTCCACCCCTCCGGTGACGACCAGTCCGGTCCCCTCCCGGAGGGTGCGCCGGGCGTGCCCGATCGCGTCCAGTCCGCCCGCCTGCTCGGCCACCAGGGCCTTGCTGGGACCGCGCAACCCGTGCCTGATCGAGATCTGGCCGGTGTTGACGGCGTAGAACCAGGCGAACGACTCGTAGACGCTCACATGCTGCCCGCCCTTGGACCACAGCTTGTTGAGCTCCCGGTGCGTGAACTCGAAGCCGCCGAAGGCGTTGGCCGTCACCACACCCATGTCGTAGTCGACCAGGGCGGACGGGTCCACGGCCGCGTCGGACAGCGCCCACTCGGCGGCCGCGAGTGCGAACCGGGTGGAGACGTCGGTCTGCGGACGCAGCTTGGCGGGTATCGGCCAGGCGGCTTCGAAGTCCGTCACCTGGCCTGCCAGTTCGGATCCGTACTCGGAAGCGTCGAACCGGGTGATCGCCGCGATGCCGCTGCGGCCGTCCAGCGTGGACTTCCAGTACTCCTCGATGCCGAGCCCGTTGGGGGCCACCACACCGAGGCCGGTCACTACAGCCGTGGTCATTCCGCTCCTCCCGGCTGCTTCAGCAGTATCGCGCTCTGGAATCCGCCGAACCCGCTGCCCACGCTCAGTACGGTGTCCACCCGCTGCTCACGGGCGACCACCGGCACGTAGTCGAGGTCGCAGTCCGGGTCGGCCTGGTGCAGGTTCGCGGTGGGGGGCACCACGTTGTTCTCGATCGCGAGCAGGCTCGCCGCGATCTCGATCGACCCGATCGCGCCCAGCGAGTGCCCGACCATCGACTTGATCGAGCTGACCGGTGTCCCGTACGCGTGCTCGCCGAGACTGCGCTTCAACGCGGCGGTCTCGTGCCAGTCGTTCTGCTTGGTGCCCGAGCCGTGGGCGTTGATGTAGTCGAGTGCGTCGGGGTTCGTCCGCGACTGGTCGAGCACCGCGCCGATGGCCTCGGCCATCTCGCGGCCGTCCCTCTTCAGACCGGTCATGTGGTACGCGTTGCTGCGCGTGGCGTAGCCGCTGACCTCGGCGTAGATGTGCGCCCCGCGGGCGGTGGCCCGCTCGTAGCTCTCCAGGACGAACATGGCGCAGCCCTCGGCGAGTACGAAGCCGTTGCGGGTCGCGTCGAACGGCCGGGAGGCGTGCTCGGGGTCGTCGTTGTACGTGGTGGTGGCCTTGATCGCGTCGAAGCAGGCCACGACGATCGGGGTGACCGGGGTGTCCGCAGCTCCGGCGATCATGACGTCGGCCGCACCCTCGCGGATCGTCTGGACCGCGTTGCCGACCGCGTCGAGCCCTGACGTGCAGCCGTTGGAGACCATCGCCACCGGGCCTTCGGCCCCGACCCTCCACGCCACCTCGGCCGGCATCACACCGGGAGTGAGGTAGTCGAACATGTGCGGTGACAGATACCCGGAGTCCACGTTCCAGCGCTTGCCCGCATCGGACAGGATCTGGTATTCGCGGTCCAGGCTGGTGGATGCCGCCACAGCGCTGCCGAGGCTGACACCGACCCGGTGCGGATCGAGTGAGTCCAGCACGAGCCCGCTGTCCGCGACGGCGTCGTCGGTGCACACCGCGGCGAACTGCGCGACCCTGTCCATGCGCCGGATCTCCCGGGCGGTCAGGCCTTCGAGTTCGGGATCGAAGTCACATTCGCCGGCCACTTGGGACCGGTAGGGGGAGGGATCGAAAAAGCTGATCCGACGAGTCGCGGTGCGGCCAGAGCTCAACAGGTCCCAGAACTCTTTTGTTCCGGATGCCCCTGGCGCTCGCACCCCGATTCCCGTAATCACGACGCGACAGGACATATTAAAGTTCCTTCCTTGATTCTGGGAAGAACTCACGCTGCGAGCCTTTGCGGTCCCCCGAGGAGAACGCCGAGTATCTTCCTCCGCTCAGGTTGGCAACCTCCGCTTGAGGACAACTCAACGCCTGCTATCGAGAACCCCGGAAGCCGGATTCCCGGGCCGCGGCACACCCCTTCCCCACACACAGCGGCACCCCCGGGGCCGGGGAAGGATCCGGCCCGGGGGGTGCGGGTGGCCGATCAGCCGAAGTTCGGAGCAGGGGCCGTGGCGTTGAGCGCCGTCACGATCGTCTCCTCCTCGTACCTGAAGTGGGACTCGAGCTGGTTGGCCAGCCGCTCCAGATCCGCACGGAGCCGCACCGGGTCGGACTCGCCGGGGACGAAGCCGTCGACGAGCTGCTTGATGTCGCCCTGCAGCCGCGCCACCACCTTGTGCTCCTCGCCGAGCTGCCCGAGCGCCGGAGCGAGCGCCGGGAACTGCTTGGCCAGCATCGGGAACATGGCTGCGTCCTCGCCACCGTGGTGCCTGCTCAGCGCTCCGCAGAAGCTGAGACAGTGGGTGCGCATCTGCTGGGCGAGGTCCGGCGGCGTCCGCTCGATCCTGTCCGCGCTGCCGTCGATCAGCTGGTCCGCCTGCTTACGGAGCGTCTCCAGCTCTCCCCGCAGCCAGTCGTGCACCTCGACGATCCAGTCCCCCATGCCCTTGACCCGCTCCTCGCCGGGCTTGGGACCGATCCTGTTCAGGACGACGACGGGGATCTCCCTGGTCGTCTTGGCCTGGTGGTCGGCGTAACCCGGCGCCTCGGCGATCACCCGGTCGAAGAGCTTGTCCCGCTCCTCGCCGGGCGGAATGGCGGCGATCGCCTGATAGGTGTCCGTGCCGGTCTCCACCGTCACAATCGGGTTCTTGCGGATGTTGTGGTACCACGCGGGGTGTTTGTCGGCGCCGTTCGACGATGCGACGACAATCCCCTTTCCGTCGAATTCGAGGTACCCCAGGATGCTCTCCCGGCGCTGGCCGGTCCTGGCTCCGACGGTGGTCAGCACGGCCAATGTCCAGCCCTCGAACATCCCGCTCATCTTTCCGTTGTTCGCCCGAAACTCGGCGATGACCTGTCGCTGGAACTCATTGACATCGAAGCCCGCCCAGCTCTCGGACTGCGCTTCCCAGGTCTCGGCCTGTTCCTTGCTCATGCACTACCTTCCCGAAGTCGATTGACGACAGAAGGCGGGCCACGCAACCGGAAATCGACACAGAAATACCCCGCACGCCTACGCAGTGAAGATGGGCGCAGCAATCCCAGGTGAGGGATTGACAAGCTGCGAGAGACGGACCATGCCGATCTCTGTAATGGCTGAGTAGCCGCTACCTCCATGCGTAGGCCCATACGGGGCTCGGAGAAAACCGTAGCACCGCCCCTCCGGGCGGGCAACGTGACCCGGCGGGGCGTACGGCGTGGGAGCACTTACGCGCTGGAGCACGTCCGTCCTGCCGGCGTACCGGAGTCGAGCGGGAGTTGAGCCGGATCTCGAGTCTGCCCCTAGCGGGCGCCCATAGCTTTCGGGCCGATCCGGCGTCGGGCGCCGACTCCCCAACCCATTCCAGGAGCTGGAACATGACCAGTGCGTCTCCACCGATCCGCCAGCTGCCCTCTCTGACCGGCTACCGCGCCATCCTGTTCGTCGCCGTGTTCATCACCCACGCCCTCGGCGCGGGGTACTTCTTCGCCGACCAGTCGATCAACAAGGCCGGTACCCAACTCCCCTACGGGACGGGCGCCCTGGCCACCTTCTTCGTGCTCAGCGGTTTCGTGCTCACCTGGGGTGAGCCGTGGCGCAGCACGATCGGCCGGTTCTGGCGGCGGCGCGTGGTCAAGATCTACCCCGGACACATGATCGTCTGGGCGGCCACCCTGCTGATGCTGTTCGCCGTGGGCCCGATGGCGATGATCGGCTCCTGGGAGCAGACCGAGGCCGGCCCCGCGGTCGCCAATCTGTTCCTGGTCCAGGACTGGATTCCCCGGATGCCGTACGTGTTCAGCGTCTATGGCGTGAACTGGTCGGTCTCAGTCGAGATCGTGTTCTACCTTGCGCTGCCGCTGCTGATACGCCCGATCCTGCGCATCGCCGACAAGCGCCTGTGGCACTGGTTCGCCCTGTGCGCCGCGGTGATCGTCGCCATCCCGACCCTCACGCACTTCTTCCTGGACGGACCGCTCGCGCCGGGCCAGAGCCTGTCGTGGGACCAGATCTACTACACCGACTTCTTCCCGCTCTCGCGGATGCCCGAGTTCCTGCTCGGTGTCTTCCTCGCACGCATCGTCCAGACCGGCAACTGGCCCCGGATGAGCATCTGGCTGCCGGCACTCTTCACGGCAGGCCTGTGCTGGCTGATGTTCCAGCTGCCCGAGACGTTCCGCGCCAGCGGCCTGCTCACCATCGGTCTGTGCCTGTTCGTCCCCGCCATCGCCGTGCGCGACCTGGACGACAAGCCGAGCTGGCTGGACAACAAGTTCATGGTGCTGCTGGGGAACGCCTCGTACGCCGCCTACCTGGTGCACTTCCCCCTGCTCGCGCTGACCCGGCACGTGGTCGGCGACGGGAAGCAGTTCGGCGTGGGGACGGGACTCCTCATCGTGGTCGTGCTCTTCGTGATCACCCAGCTCGTCGGTGTCGCCATGTTCCTCGCGGTGGAACGGCCGGTCATGCGCCGGTTCGGCTCCGCGCGCCGCAAACCGGCCCCCGACCCCGTACCGGCCTGACCGCCCCCCACTGACCGAGGAGCTCCTGTGACCGATCCGGACCAGGTGATGAAGTTCCCCTTCCCCGACAGCCACCGGCTGGACGTCCCGCCGGAGTTCGCCGGCCTGCGGGCGAAGTGCCCGGTGCAGCGGGTGGAACTTCCGTACGGTGGTGAAGGCTGGCTGGTGACCCGGCAGGCCGACGTCAAGACGGTGCTCGGCGACCCCCGGTTCTCCCGGGCCGCGACCGTGCAGGCGGACATCCCCCGAACGAAGGAATGGCTGAATCCGGGCGGTGACATCCTCTCGCTGGACCAGCCGGAGCACGCCCGGATACGCAAGCTGGTCTCGGGGGCGTTCTCGCGCCGGAATGTGGAGCTGTGGCGGCCCCGCATCGAGGAGCTCGTCGACGAACTCGTCGCGGGCATGCGGGCGGCCGGCTCCCCGGTGGATCTCGTCGAGTCGTTCACGATGCCGCTCCCGATCACCGTGATCTGCGAGATGCTGGGCGTGCCGGCCGCGGACCGCCACTTCTTCCAGCGGTTCTCGGAACTGATGTTCAGCGGTACCGGCGTCGCAGCCCAGGACATCCAGGACGCCGCCACCGCGCTGATGTCCTACCTCGCCGAACACGTCGCCCGCCACCGCGCCGAGCCCCAGGACGACCTGCTCTCCGAACTCATCGCCGCGCGCGACGAGGACGAGGGTCGGCTGACCGAGGAGGAGCTGGTCACCCTCGGGATGACCATCCTGGCCGCGGGACACGAGACCACGGCCAACTCGATCTCCAACTTCGTCCACACCCTGCTCGTCGACGGACTCTGGGAGGACCTGGCCGCACATCCGGAACGGTTCGACACCGCGGTTGAGGAACTGCTGCGGTTCGTTCCCCTGGGTGGCAGCGAGTCCCTGCCCCGGGTCGCCACCGAGGACGTGTCGTTGGGCGACGTGACCGTGTGCAAGGGGGAAGCGGTCTTTCCCGCGATGGTCTCGGCCAACTTCGACGGCGAGGTGTTCACCGATCCGGATGTCCTCGATCTCGACCGGAAGCACAATCCGCACCTGGCCTTCGGCTTCGGCCCGCACTTCTGCCTGGGCGCCCAACTGGCCCGGACGGAGATCCGGGTCGCACTCGCGACACTGCTGCGCGAGTTTCCCCGACTGCACCTGGCTGTACCCGTAGCCGAGGTGCCCTGGCGTGAGGACACCGCGTTGATCCGCGGCCCGCGCCGCCTCCCGGTCGCCTGGTATCCGCAGGCCGACTGAAGGAGGAACCGAACGACGCGTTGAGGGCGCACCACGTCCTCGACGCGTCGTTCGCGTCTGTCGCCCCGTTGCGCTTTTGGTGGACCGGCACCATCGCAGGGGGCCGAGGCGTTGAGCGTTGAGGTGTTGCGGTGTTGCGGTGTTGCGGTGTTGCGGCATTGGGCCGTTGGGCCGTTGAGGTGTTGACGCACAGAGCCGTTGGGCCGTTGCGCGTTGAGCCCTTGCGCCGTTGCGCGTTGAGGCGCCGGCGACCCCGTCGGCTTGGGACGGCCGGGTTCCGGAGCGGCCCCACTGTCGCCTGCGGCGTGTGCGGCGTGTGCGGCGCTTGGGCGTCGGCCCGACTTCACCGGAACCGTGTCCTACCCCACCGGAACCCGTGTCCGACCCGTTCGGTACCCGTGCCCGACCCGTTCGGGCCGTCCGGACGTACGTGGGTGGGGCGGTCGGGCGGGAGCGCGGCACCGGGATGCGCCGTGCCCGAGCGAGCCCTGCCCCTCCTGCCCCTCCTGCCCCTCCTGCCCCGACGGATCCTGTCCGCGCAAGCAGGCGGCACATCGGACCGGCGCCTCTGCCGATCCGATGTGCCGCCCCCTGGACTGCCGGCGCAGCCGGCCGCTCCGCGCGGCGCTCCCGGATGTCCGCGGAACGGGATACCCGTCCGGTCCGGAACCCGGCGAAGCGGTCCGGCAGGGCGCCGGACCGCTGTTCTCGCGTGGGCGCGGCCGGGCCGAGGGCCCTGCCGCGGTTTCTCAGCCCCGTGCCTGCACGAACTCCTTCACCGAGGCGATGACGTAGTCGAGCATCTCGTCGGTGAGGCCGGGATAGACCCCGATCCAGAAGGTCTGCTCGGTGATGATGTCGCTGTTGGTGAGGTCGCCGACGGCCCGGTACGGCTGGTTGATGTAGGCCGGGTGGCGAGTGAGGTTCCCGGCGAAGAGCCGCCGGGTGCCGATCTTGCGGCTCTCCAGGAAGTCGACCAGTGTCGCCCGGGTGAAGGGGGCGTCGGGGGCGACGGTCAGCACGAATCCGAACCAGCTCGGGTCGCTGCGGGGCGTCGCCTCGGGCAGCACCAGGTGCGGCACGTCCTGCAGCCCGTCGCGCAGCCGCTGCCAGTTGCGCTTGCGGGCCGCCACGAATCCGTCCAGCTTGGTCAACTGGCTTAGTCCCAGGGCGGCCTGGATGTCGGTGGCCTTCAGGTTGTACCCGACGTGGGAGAAGATGTACTTGTGGTCGTAGCCCATCGGCAACGTACCCATCTGGTACTGGAAGCGCTTGAGGCACTTGTCGTTCTCGCCCGGCTCGCACCAGCAGTCCCGGCCCCAGTCGCGCAGCGACTCCACGATCCGGGCCAGCGCCAGGTTCGAGGTGAGGACACAGCCGCCCTCGCCCATCGTCAGGTGGTGGGCCGGGTAGAAGCTGACGGTCGAGAAGTCACCGAAGGTCCCGGTGAGTTTGCCGTCGTACATGGAGCCGACCGCGTCGCAGTTGTCCTCGATGAGGAACAGCTCGTGCTCGGCGGCGAGTTCGGCGATCTCGGCCACCTCGAAGGGGTTGCCGAGTGCGTGCGCGATGATGATCGCCCGGGTCCTGGGGCCGATCGCCTGCGCCACTCGCTCGGCGGTGGTGTTGTACGTGCCGAGCTCCACGTCGACGAAGACCGGGACCAGGCCGTTCTGCAGGATCGGGTTCACTGTGGTGGGGAACCCCGCCGCCACGGTGATGATCTCGTCGCCCGGCCGCAGCCGCCGGTCCTCCAGCAGGTGCGAGGTCAACGCGGAGACGGCGAGCAGGTTGGCCGACGACCCCGAATTGGTGAGATGGGCCTTGCGGCGCTTGAGCTTGCGCGCGAAGGCCGACTCGAACTTGCGTGAGCTGCGACCGGCCGCGATCCGCATCTCCAGAGCGGCCTCGACGAGCGCCACCCGGTCCTCCTCGTCCAGCACCGCGCCGGACGGCCAGATCTCGGTGACGCCGGGCACGAAGCCCGAAACGCCCTCCTCCCGCTCCTGGTGGTACTTGCGGACCTCGTCCAGCATCAGCGCCCTGTGGTCGCTCATCTCCGCTTCCTTCCTGCCGTGCTGATGGGTGGTCATGCGGCCGCGAGCAGATCCCGCAGCGATTGGTCGAGGGAGCGGCGTGGCTCCCAGCCGAGCACCTTGGCGGCGCGCGAGACATCCAGTTGCTGCCATTCCGTGTCGACGCGCGACTGTCCGCCGGCCGGGGCCTCCTCGACGACCCGGACGGGCAGCCCGCTGACCGCGATCAGCCGGGTGACCAGGTCCCGGGTGTGGACGGCCGCGCCACTGCCGATGTTGATCACCTGGCCCGCCACCTCGGCGGCATCGGCCCGGACGGTGCACAGGACTGCGTCGGCGACATCGCGTACGTCCACGAAGTCACGCCAGGCGTGCAGCGGTGGCAGCCGCAGCTCCGCGGGGGCACCGGCCGGGCCCGGTTCGCCGGCGAGCCGCACCAGTCGGCCCGCCACCGAACCCAGCAGGCTGCCGGGGGGCGTTCCGGGACCGCAGACGTTCGCGATGCGCAGCACCACCCCGGGCTGCGCGCCGTCCCGGGCCGCGTCGAGGACGGCCCGCGCGCCGAGAAGCTTGGTACGTCCGTACGGCGTGACCGGTGCGGGATCGGTGCTCTCGTGGGTGCCCGCGCCGCTTGTTCCGGGTCCGTACTCATGGCTGCTGCCCAGCTGTACGAGGGTGGGCCGCCGGTCCAACAGGGCCAGCCCGCGTATGACGCGGAGTGGGAGTTCGACGTTGCCGGTGTGCATCTGGGGCTCGTCGGCCTTCCAGGCCCGGCCCGCGGCGTTGACGACCGCGTCGGCTTCCGCGGCGAACGCCGCGATCCTTTCGGGCCCGGCCGTCACCAGGTCGAAGCCGGCGGGGAGGGTGATGACCCGGTCGCCCGCTTCTGTCAGCGCCCGGCAGATGTGCGTGCCCAGGAAGCCACTGGCGCCCAGCACGACGATGTTCACCGGGCACCGCCCGGGCGGTGCTCGCCGGTTTCCAGGGGGTCTCTACGGTTCGGCTTCACACCGGGAAGCTAGGCGCGTCGGCTCAACTGCCGCTCGACGGGCGCTAGGGAGTGTCCGCGAGGTACCGTCGTCCGCCCGCGGGCCGGGTGAGACCTCGCGGACACGGCCCAGGGCCCGACGACCTCGCGGCCGGTGCCGTGAAACCCCGGCCCCGATCCGCCGCAAGCACCGGCGTCCCGGCATCGTGCACCGCGTCGCGAGGGCTCCTTGCCGCGAGCCACGTCCGCGGTCGGGACCCGGGGCACCGGCGGTCAGCAGGTTCGGGTTCTCCAGCGCCTCCGCCGTGGCGCCCCCGCCGACGAGCTGTACCTCGTACATCTCCTGTGACGTCCGGACGTCGGGCGGACCGTCGGGTCGGCCCCCGCGAACCTGCCGGCCGACGTCCTGGGCGCGGTGGGCATGCCGCCGAGTACGGCAGCACCGCCGGTCGTCGGTGGGGCCGCCGGGGGCGGCCTCCGGCCGGCGAAGCGCCGCCCCTCACGGCCTTCGGCCGGTGAACGCCGGGGCTCACGTCACGTCGGCTCCGCCTCTCAGGGGCAGCGGATGACCTGGCCCGCGTACGCCAGACCACCGCCGAACCCGAACAGCAGGGCCGGCGCGCCGGAGGGGATGTCACCCCGCTCCAGTGCCTTGGACAAGGCCAGCGGGATGCTGGCTGCCGAGGTGTTGCCGGACTCGACGACATCGCGGGCGATGTACGCGTTGCCGGCCCCGAGCCGCTTCACGAACGACTCGATGATCCGGAGGTTCGCCTGGTGAAGCACCACCGCGCCGAGTTCCTCCGGTGCCACCCCGGCCTTGTCGCAGACGCTGCGGGCGATGGCCGGAAGCTGGGTGGTGGCCCAGCGGTAGACCGACTGCCCCTCCTGCTGGAACGTGCCGGATACGCCTTCGATGCGCACCGCGTTGCTGAGTTCCGGTACCGCCCCCCACACGACGGGGCTGATCTGGGCCTCGGGTGCCGCCTCGACCACGGCCGCGCCGGCACCGTCGCCGATCAGCACGCAGGTGGTGCGGTCGTCCCAGTCGGTGAAGTCGCTCAGCTTCTCGGAGCCGATCACCAGGGCCCGGGTCGCGGAGCCGGCCTGGATGGTGTGGTCGGCGGTGGCCAGCGCATGGGAGAAGCCCGAGCAGGCGACGTTGATGTCCAGCGTGGCCGCGCCGAGGATACCCAGCTGGGCGGCGACGCGGGCGGCGGTGTTGGGAGAGCGGTCGATGGCGGTGCAGGTCGCCACGAGGACCAGGTCGATGTCGTCGGGGGCGACGCCACCGCGGTCCAGCGCGTTCTTGCCCGCCTGTGCGGCCATGAAGTCAACGGTCTCGTCGGGCCCGGCCACATGCCGCGTCTCGATGCCCACGCGGCTGCGGATCCATTCGTCGCTGGTCTCGATCCGCTGGGCCAGATCGTCGTTCGTCAGGACCTTCGGGGGTTGGTAGTGGCCCATGCTGACCACGCGTGACCCTGTCACTGTTACTGCTCCTTCGAATCCGCGAGAGACCTCTTCTTCGCCCGCATCGTTGCACTACCTCGTCGAACCATGCTGCGTTGCCCTTCATTTCGGACAGAAAAGGCCCCTGTTCGTCGCGCCATGTCAGCTAAGAGCATCGAATGCTTGGTAATGGACCGGTTCGTCGCTCTTGTGAAGGATCCCGCCTCACACTCTCACCACCTCGACCGGTCGAAACATTTCGAATGATTGACCGCAATTATCGGAAGGACTGGCCTGCCGCGTGATCCGGCGGGCGCATGGATGGGGATGCCGTCCGCGCACATGGACGCTTTGCGTTTCACCCCGTTTCCCCACCGCACAGAGGGAACACATCCATGAACCGAAGATCCTCGCTCATCAGCCTGATCGCCACCGGGGCACTCCTCGCCGCCGTCTCGCCGGCGCTCGGGGCCGGCGAGACGGCGGGGGCGGATCACGCACCCGGGCCCAAGGAGCGGAACGCGCACTGGGTCGCCGCCTGGACGGCGATGCCGCAGCTGACGGAGCCGTCCAACATGCCGCCGGCGCCGTTCACCCAGGACGGCTCCGTCCTGACGGACACCACGCTGCGCCAGACCGTCCACGTCTCGGCGGGCGGCGACCACATCCGACTGCGGTTCTCCAACGCGTTCGGCGGGGCGGTGCTGCCGCTCACCAAGGTGTCCGTGGCGCTGCCGCTCGACGGCCGCACCGGTACGGGCGCCGTCCAGGAAGGGACCACGCGCCCGGTGACCTTCGGGGGCAGCGCCTCGGTGAACGTCCCCGTCGGCTCGCAGGCCGTCTCCGATCCTCTGGACTTCCCCCTCGCACCCGGCTCCACCCTGACGGCGACGGTCTACCTGGCCACCGGGCAGGCGTCCACCGCCATCACCTCGCACCCCGGTTCCCGTACGACCTCGTACCTCCGGTCCGGGGACCACGTCCAGGACCCGGATCTTCCCGGTGCCGCCACCACCGACCACTGGTACTTCCTCAGCGGCGTCGAGGCGTGGTCCGGCGGCACCACCTCGGCGACGGCCGTGCTCGGCGACTCGCTGACCGACGGCCGTGGGTCCACCACCAACGGGAACGACCGCTGGCCGGACGTACTCCAGCAGCGGCTGGCGGCCGGCGGGGGCACGGTACGGACCTCGGTCGTCAATCAGGCGGCCGGCGGGAACCGCCTGCTCAACGACGGCCTGGGCCCGAACGGACCGGCCCGGCTGGACCGCGACGTGCTGTCCCAGAGCGGTGTCGACCGGCTGATCGTCTTCGAGGGCGTCAACGACATCGGGACGGCACCCGCCACACCCGCCGCCCAGAAGCAGACGGCGGACGAGGTCATCGCCGCGTACGACCAGATCATCACCCGGGCGCACGCGCTGAGGATCCGTGTGTACGGAGCGACGCTGACCCCCATCGGCGGCAACACCGGGTACGACGACCCGGACGGCTTCCGCGAGGGGGCACGGCAGACGGTCAACACCTGGATCCGCACCAGCGGCCGCTTCGACGGGGTGATCGACTTCGACCGGACCGTCCGGGACCCGGAAAACCCCCGCGTGCTCCGCGCCTCGGTGGACGTCGGCGACCACCTCCACCTCAACCCCATGGGCTACCGGCTCCTGGCCGGAGCCGTCCCCGCACGCCTGTTCCGGCCGTCCCCGCTCCCCGCGGGATTCGGCTACAACTGACCGGCGCGCAAAGGCGGCCCGCGCACCCGCGAGGCGAATGCCGGGGAGCACGGGCCGTCCGTCGGCCGGTACGGCAGCAGAGCTCGCGGCCGCTCCGACGGGCCGTCGCTTGATCACGGCGCGAGCCGGACCGGGCGGACGGACGGGCGACCGGGCGACCGGACAGGCCGATGTACGGACGGACGGGCGGACCGACGGAGCATGCGGCCCGCAGCCGCAGGCGCGCCGACGGGCGGCCACGGCTACGGCTACGGCGAGCGCGGTCCTCCGCACACGGCGGCGGTCAGCTGGGGGACACCTGACGGAGCCACCGCCACCCGCTCCCTGACTGACAACCA
Source organism: Streptomyces sp. NPDC002809 (assembly GCF_040295435.1). Classification (NCBI taxonomy): domain Bacteria; kingdom Bacillati; phylum Actinomycetota; class Actinomycetes; order Kitasatosporales; family Streptomycetaceae; genus Streptomyces; species Streptomyces sp. NPDC002809. The sequence goes on along the minus strand of NZ_JBEOVJ010000008.1, from coordinate 9,110 downwards.
CATGAATCGCCCGCCCCTGTCCATGGCGACAGCAGACGTTCACCCGGAAGAAGGCATTGGAGAAAGCTCGAACGTTTCTGCGTCGCTACTTGCCGGACCCTTGGGTTAGGTTCACCGACTGTCACCTCACCGACCGTCCCCCACCGGCTGTCATGCGGGCTCCTGGCACGTCCTGCGGGCCCGGCGCTGCGAGGAAAGGCATCAATGACCGAGACGTCGGCCCCCACGGCACCCTCCGTACCGGCCCCGCTGCCCGAGCCGTGCGGCCGGGTGTACCGCAGGGGCGGCCGCACGGTGGTGGCGCTGCGCGACGAGATCGACCTCGCGACCGCCGCGCTCATCGCACCGGCCCTGGACGGGGCGACGTCGGACGGCTCACCCCAGCTGGTGGTCGACCTGACGGAGGTGAGTTTCCTCGACTGCTCGGGACTGACACTGCTGTGCCGGGCCCGTCGGCGCGTGCTGGACCGCGACGGGCGGTTCTGGCTCGTCTGCGGCTGCCCTCGGATCCTGCGCCTGCTGCGGGTGGGCCGGCTGCACGATCTGTTCTGTCCGGTGGCCACCCCGGACGAGGCCTTCCGCACGGCGGAGCCCGTAGCTCCTGCCGGCTCCTGAGCGGTGCGGGGCGCCCGTCCCCCGGCGCCGTCCCCCCAGCGCCACCTCCCAGCGCGGTCCCGCGGCCCCCGGCCCGCCGGCCGGGGGACCCGGCCGTCAGCCCTTGTTCTGCGCGGCCCAGAACTCGTCGAACGTGAGCAGCCCGTCCCCGTTCGCGTCGTGGGAGTTGATCACGGCCTGTGCGACCGTCTCGGTGACGTAGGGGTCACCCAGCTGAGCCATGACGCTCTTGTACTCGACAGCCGAGATCAGCCCGTCGCTGTTCAGGTCGAACCGCTCGAATGCCTTGCGCGCCGACTCGATGTCCGCCACTTTTCCGCCCCTTCGTATGACTGTCTGACGGAGGTCAGATTAACGGGCACGACGGATGGCCCTCGCGGCGGCCGGTCGTCGATCATGGACGGGCCGGTCACCGTCCGTTGGCCGGTGAACCGAGCGGGGAGCGCAAGGCACGATGAGCGAGGCACTGGCACAGATCCTGGAGGCCGCGGCGCAGGGGCGGTTCCCGCCGCCGGACGGTTCCACGACCGTGGTGAGGCAGCCGAGCACGCGGGATGCCGGGGTGCTGGCGTTCACCGCGCACTCGGTGGTCTTCACCGACGAGGACCCGCGGTGGGTGCACGACACACTGGCCGCCACCCCTGGCGACCCGCTCGCCGCGACCATGAGTCCGCGCTTCCTGAGCGCCCTGCTGGCCCGCACGGGCCGGCACATGAACACGACCGACCTGCTCACGGTCGCACCCTCGTTGCCGGGCGCACCGGAGCTGGAGCTGCGGGAGATCCACGACCCCGGACACCCCCGGGTGGCACGGGCGATGATGTTCCGCGACGAGGTGCGGGTGTGGGGAACCGGGGGCGGTGTGGTGATCCTCGGCCGCGGTGTGGCGGGGCGCTGGGAGACCTCGGTCGAGGTGGCGGAGGAAGCGCGCGGGCGACGGCTCGGCGAGCGGCTGGCCCGGGCGGCCCGTCATCTGGTGCCGGACGCGGTGGTGTGGGCCCAGCAGTCGCCGGGGAACGCCCGCAGTGTGCGGACGTTCCAGGCGGCGGGATACCGGCCGGTGGGCTCGGAAGCCCTGCTGATCGCGGAGTGAGTCACCGGCCGCCCACGCGGTGAGCGGCCGGTGAGCGGCTGATGAGCCGCCCGGTACGTGAGCGGCTCAGCGGAGGAAGCCGAGCCAGTACCGGCTCAGCGGAAGACTCCGGTGTGGCCGAGCGAGTAGCGGCCCGGCTGCGGGTAGACGGCGAGCCCGTGGGGGCCGCTGCCCACCGGGATACGGGCCAGCTGCTTGCCGCTGGTGGTGTCGATCGCGTACACCTCGGCGTTGTAACGACCGGACAGCCACAGGACCTTGCCGTCCGCCGAGACCCCGCCCATGTCCGGACTGCCACCGTTCGGCAGGTGCCACTTCTTCGCCAGCTTCTTCTGTGCGAAGTCGAACACGGAGACCGAGCCCTCACCGCGGTTGGAGATGTACATCTCCTTGGCGTCCCGGCTGACGTAGAGCCCGTGGCAGCCCTTGCCGGTGGGCAGCAGCTTCGGCTCGGTGAACTTCTCTCCGTCCAGCACCCACATGCCGTTGGCCATCATGTCCGCGATGTAGAAGGTGCTGCCGTCGGGTGACAGCTTCACGTCCTGCGGCATGGCGCCCTTGAAGGGGAGTTTCTGCTGGCCGACCACCTTCATCTTCGCCGTGTCGACCTTGAGCAGTTCGCCGGAGAACTCGCAGGAGACGATGAAGTACCGGCCGTCCGCGGAGAAGTCGGCGTGGTTGACTCCCGCGCAGCTCACCGGGACCGTCTTGGCCGTCTTCATGGTGTGCGCGTCACGGAAGACCAGTTCGCGGTCCATCGAGGCCATCACGATGGCGTAGGTGCCGTTCGGCGTGAAGTAGAGGTTGTACGGGTCGGAGACGTCGACCGTCTTCCCCTCCTTCCCCGTCGCCGGGTCGATGGCGGTGAGGCTGTCGCCGACGTCGTTGTTGACCCAGAGCGTCTTCAGGTCCCACGACGGGACGACGTGCTGCGGCTGACGCCCGACGGGGATCGTCTCGATGACCTTGTACGTGGCGGGGTCGATGACCGAGACGGTGTCCGAGTTGGTGTTGGGCACGTACACCCGGGACGGGAAGCCCTTGACGGCCGGCGACAGTTTTCCCGGGGCGTCGGCCGCGTACACGTTCCTGGCGTCGAGCACCGGCGGCATCCCGGGCAGGCCCGGCGGCGCGGGCGGGGTGACGCGCTTGGGCCGGCCGGGCGGGGCGGCGGCCTCGGTGGGGGCGTCCGACGCGCCCCTGTCCGCGGGAGTGGTGCCGCACCCGGTGAGTACGGCGAGCAGGACGCCCCCGAGCAGGGCCGCGGTGCGTGTGGTGGAGGGAGACATCAGGTCAGCAGCTCCGTGGTCGTCACCGCACGCAGTTGGCGGCGGTCGAGTTCGGTGAGGAGGAGGGGCAGTGCGGCGACCGTGTCCGCATAGCCGAAGTGCATGCTCACCACCGCCCCGTTGCGGATCTCCCCGGCCACCTTGCGTGTGACGGCCGCGGCACCGGGCGAGGTGAAGTCGAGGGAGTCGACGTCGTACGAGAGGACGTGCGGGTATCCGGCCCGGACGGCGAGCCGCTGGACGAGCGGGGTGGCGTACCGGGTGCGCGAGGGACGGAACCAGGTGCCGATGGAGCCCGTGAGCCGGCGCAGCCGCTGGGCACAGCCGGTGATCTCCGCGTACGCCCGCGTCTCGTCCATCGACGAGATGTCGACGTGGTGCTGGGTGTGGTTGCCGAGGTCGTGGCCGCCGTCGAGGATCCGGCGGGCCATCTCGGGGTGCTCGTCCAGCCAGCTGCCCACGGCAAGGACGGTGACCCTCGCCCCGGCACGCTCGACCTCTCCCAGGACGGTCCGGGCGACGGCCGGGTCGCCCTGGCCGTGAAAGGTGAGGGCGACGCGCGCCCGGTCGCGGGGGCCGTGGTCGATCTGCACGGGCTGCCCGGCGATACGGTGCGGCGCGGGGGCGGGGGCGTGCGCGCCCGTAGTGGCGCCCTGCTTCCTCGGTGCCGGTTGGGTGAGGGGCTTCGCCGGTGCACCGGTGGCGTCCGGGTCCGCGCAACCGGCGGCGAGGGCTGCCGTGAGGGCTGCCCCGGCTCCTGCGCGCAGGGCGCTGCGGCGGGGCACCGGTCTGTCGGGGGCGTTCATGCGCAGAACATTAAGGGCGATATGTCAGGAAAATAACAATTGACCCACAGTGGCTGGCGAAGGTCACACGGATGCGCACACCCGCCCCTCAGGCGGTCAATGAATCACCTGCCAAACGTCACGCACGCTCACCATTTTCCAGGCGAGTGACCCATCCCACCTTTGATTCACTGAAAGAATGTTCACGTTTGTCGCGATATGTAGATATCGCGGCTTTGGCGATGAAGTCGCCCGCCTGTCATAGTCGGAGGACACGACCCCCATTGACCCGGGCCAGGTCGTCAAAAGCGGCCGTGAACTCACCCCCCATTTCACGGCCCCCACACAGAAGCCCCCGAAGCGCCGCACCACGGCCGATCCGGGGGCTTCTGTGCATCCGGAGGCTTCGCACGCCCGGGGGCTCCCGCGCGTGCGAACGTTCCTGCGTCCGGAGGCCCCTGTGTCCGGAGACTCCCGCACCGGGGGGCTCCGCGCGTCCAGGGTTCCCCCCTCACCCGGGAGGCTCCTTGCACACGCGGCCTCCCGCCCGGGGCCCCTGCCCATCCGTGAACAGCGACCCCCGCCGGGTCAGCGGTCGGAGATCCGCATCTCGAACCAGGTGGTCTTGCCGCGCGGCAGCAGGTCCACACCCCACCGGTCGGAGAGCTTGTCGACCAGGAAGAGCCCACGGCCGCTGATGTCCATCTCCCGAACGGGCATCAGGCACGGCAGCCCGCGCGAGGGGTCGCGCACCTCGATCCTGATCCAGCCGCGACGCCGCATCATCCTCAGCCCGAAAACCCGGGCACCGGTGTGCCGCACGGCGTTCCCGACGAGTTCGGACACGAGCAGGACCGCGTGCTCGGCGGTCTGCGGGGAAAGCGCCCACTGCCGCAGCACCACGCAGGAGGTGAGCCTGCGAGCGGTCGCGGCCGACTCCGGACGGGATGGCAGCCGGACTTCGTCCTCCGTCGGATTTCCGAACAACTCCAGCGCCTTGAACGCTTGTTCGTCATCGACGGCCGGCACTCTCCGTGCCGCTGTCGCGCTGCTGCGCTGTCGCGGCTGCTCCACACCCTCCAGGCCCGCCATGGACACCATCATGGCTGCACAGAAGACGTTCCGTGGCCGTTCCCAGGGAATCCCTGACCCGGAATCAGACATCCGGAGGCGGGCTCCAGGCATATGCCACTGGCAGAATGCTCCACCCGACACCCGCGCCGACCTGCACGGATACCCCGTCCGAACGGGTTTGCCACGACAGGCGGGAAGCTGAGCCTTAAGGCTGCCTTAAGGCTCAGCTAATCCGCCCACACGGATGAACGCACGCTCGGCCGTTCCCAACTGGCGTTCGGTCAGAGGAACTTGGCCTTGCCCGGGCCCTCCTCCACAAAACTGCGCATTCCGCGCTCCCGGTCCTCGGTGGCGAAGAGGCCGGCGAACCAGGTCCGCTCGATCGTGAGTCCGGTGTCGATGTCCGTCTCGAGACCGGAATCGACGGCCTCCTTGGCTGCGCGCAGCGCGAGCGCGGGGCCCTTCGCCAGCTTGGCGGCCCAGGCGTGCGCCTGTTCGTACACCTCGGCGGCGGGCACCACGCGGTCCACCAGCCCCATGGTCAAAGCCTCCTCGGCCTTGACATGGCGGCCGGTGAAGATCAGGTCCTTCGCCTTGGAGGGGCCCACCAGCCGGGCGAGGCGCTGAGTGCCGCCCGCGCCCGGGATGAGCCCGAGCATGATCTCCGGCTGCCCCAGCTTGGCGTTGTCGCCTGCGATCCGGAAGTCCGCGCAGAGCGCCAGCTCGCAGCCGCCGCCGAGCGCGTAGCCGGTGATGGCCGCGACGACCGGCTTGGGGATCCGGGCCACCGTGGTGAAGGAGTCCTGCAGCGCCTTGGACCGGACGACCATCGCCGGGTGGTCCATCGCCTGCATCTCTTTGATGTCCGCGCCGGCCGCGAACAGCTTCTCGCCGCCGTAGAGCACCACGGCACGCACGTCGTCGCGCCGGGACGCCTCTTCGGCGAGCTCGCGCAGTCGGTCCTGGGTGGCGATGTCCAGGGCGTTCATCGGCGGACGGTCCAGCCGGATCGTGCCGACGCCGCCGCTTACTTCGAGGGTTACGGTCATGGGAGGCAGGTTAACCGGCGCTAACGCCGGGCCGGGCAGGGCCGGGTCCGGTGCCGTTCGTCACAGCCGGGAAGCCCGCACGGCCCGGGTCCGTCGCCCCGGGCCGCGGCGTGCGGCAGCGCTGCCCGGTTCAGCCCTCGACCCATCCGTGGTTCTTGGCGAACTGCAGCAGTCCCTGGCGTACCTGAAGAATGTGCTCCGCGGTGAGTCCGGGTGCCGATTCCAGAAGTACTTCGGTGACGTCCCGCACGTACTCTTCCGAGTTGAGCACGTCGCACAACACGTCGTCGCCGTCCAGCTGCCTGCCCGGGGACTCGGAACGTCCCGGGAAGACCGACGCCGTAACCGCCGCCGACCCGTTTCCGTTGCCCGCGGCGAGCTGCACCGAGGACGCCTTCAGACCCCGGTCGCCCTCCTCGATCTCGAACTCGACCATCAGGCCGGGCCTGAGAGCTGCCTCGGGAATACGAAGGTCGTTCACATGCAGGAAGACGTCCTCGCCACCGCGGTCGGGAGCGATGAACCCATAACCCTTCGCGCTGTCGAAACGCACCACACGACCGATGACCATGGGAACCGCCCTCTCAACGAATCCCGGACCCGTGTCCGGGACATCCCTGCCGCGAAAGGCCGTCCGGACCTCGTGCAACCACTCCGGACGCGCCGTGCGACTACTTGACCGCTACCGTCCCGGATGTCATTGCCCCGCGGGTGACACCTGGATCCTTTTTGCAGCGGCACACCATCTTGTCAGCACTCCGTGCGACCTACGGCCGGTGGGACGGGGCGGAGGAGGCCGGCTGCCCCACGGGCGGGTCCACCTCGTCGAGGAACGTCCGCATGACCTGGCGGAAGTGTTCCGGTTCCTCGAGGTGTGGCAGGTGGCTGGACTCCTCGAAAATCTCCCAGCGTGCACCTGGAATGAGGTCCTGGAACGGTTGCACCGTCGCGGGTGTGGCCTCGTCGTGACGTCCGGAGATCAGCAGGGTGGGCACGTCGACGTCGGGACAGAGGTCGATGACCGACCAGTCACGCAGCGTGCCGTTCACATGGAACTCACTGGGGCCGTTCATCGCGTAGTAGACGGTGGGGTCGTTGTACACCTCGTAGAACGACGCCAGGTAGTCACGGGGCCAGGGTGCGAGGCGGCATACGTGACGCTCGTAGAAGGTGCGCATGGCCGCGTGGTACTCGTCCGTCTCGGTGGTTCCGGCTGCCTCGTGCCGGAGCAGTGTGTCGTTGACACCGGGTGGGAGCTGGTCCCGCAGGATCTTGGCCTCCTGGAGCCAGAGGGGATAGGAGGCGGGCGAGTTGGCGATGACCAAACCGCGCAGGCCGACCGGACGTGCCGCGGCATGGTGTGTGATGAGCATGCCGCCCCAGGACTGTCCGAACAGTACGTAGTTGTCGGCGATCCCGAGACCTGTGAGCAGGTTGTCGAGTTCGGCGGCGAACAGGTCGACCGTCCAGAAGTCTGCTCCCCGGTCGGGCAGATGGGTCGATCCGCCGTTCCCGATCTGGTCGTAGTGCACGACGGACCAGCCGTCGTCGGCCAGGTCGGAGAGGTTCTGCAGATAGTCGTGGGTGGATCCCGGGCCGCCGTGCACGACGACGAGCGTGGGCCGGTCGGAGCGAAGGTCGCCCGTCACCCGGTACCACGTCTCATGCTCGCCGAACGGCAGGGTCCCCTTGGCGCTGGGTGCCACGGTCACGTCGCTTCGCCTCGTTTCATTGCGTCTCGTTCCGATTCGTTTCGTTTCGTTGCGCATGCTGCTCGCGGATGGAGCGGTGGGTAACGCGATCACGCGGCCGCGCAGTCACGCAGTCACGCAGTCACTACGGCGTCGGACGCTGCCGCCTTCGACGCCAGCCACTCGTCGATGACGTGCGCGGTTTCCTGGGCGCGGTCCTCGACGAGGGTGAAGTGGTTGGCGCGTACGGTCCGCAGGGTGTGGGTGGCCTCCCACGGCTCTGCGCGACCACTGACCAGGTCGGGTGACGTGTCGTCCCCCTGCGGCACGAAGGACTGGGTGCACTGGACGAAGAGCACCGGGGCCTCGACCGGGGCGAGCGGTAGTTGCGGGACCAGTTCGACCCAGCGGCCCATCGCGGAGAGCCGACTGCTGTCGAACCGGCCGAACACCGCTTCCTTGTCGAACATGCCGAGTGCGAGGCCGTCGAGGGGGACGCCGTCGCTCCCGCCGTCGTGGACCTTGAACGTGTCCAGCAGGACGACGCCCGCCGGGCGCACCCCGCATTCCCGTTCCAGGTATCCGGCGGTGGCGTAGGCGAGGGTGCCGCCGGACGAGTAGCCGAGCAGGACGAACGGTTTCCCGTCCGCCGTGTCCAGCACGCTCCGGGCGAGGGCCTGGACTGCGGCGTCGGACGACGTGGGAAGGCTCTCGCCCGCCAGGAATCCGGGGACGGGCAGTGCGGAGATCTTGTGCCTGCCTCCGAAGTGGGAGACCAGACGCGCGTGTTGGTGGACGCCGCCGGTGGCCATGGGTGTGCTGAGGCAGATGAGGTGCGGGCCCTCGGAGGCGTCCGCGAGCCGCACTGCGACGGGCAGCCGGTCGATCTCGTCCACGGAGCCGAAGCCCGGCCGGACGTCGGCTGCTGCCTGGAGGAGCGCGAACCCCTTGTCCGCGCGGCCGGAGACGACGGCGGAATGGAACAGGTCGCGGAGCGTCTCGGGCGGCCTGCCGGCCGAAGGGGCTTCGGCCTCACGGGATACGCCCCCGCGCACCACCCCGTCGGCCTCCGCGGGCGCTCCCGCTTCGCCGGCCGCGAGGGGCCCTGCAGCCAGGAGGTCCGCACGCAGCAGCCGGGCGAGCTCTGCCGGGCTCTTGCTGTCGAAGACCACCATCGGGGGGAGCCGCAGTCCGGTGTCCTTCATCAGAGCGTTGCGGAGTTCCATCGCGCCGAGCGAGTCGAACCCCGCCTCCAGGAAGTCCCGTTCCGCGTCGAGTGCGTCCGCGCTGCTGTGACCGAGGAGCGCGGCGGCCCGCTCCATGACGAGCGTCCTGAGGAGGGCCTCCTGCTCGGCCTGGTCGGCCTGCGCGAATCGCCGCCGCAGAGACGTCGCATCCGCTCTGGTGACGGCAGTGCGGCGCCTGGTGGTGGGGACGAGGTCGCGGAGGAGTGCGGGGATGGTGTCGGTACGCGCGCGGAGCGCGGTGACATCGATCGGCAACGGAACCAGAGC